>CAZRCR010000539.1:0-2500 GCA_964598615.1 uncultured Anaerolinea sp. | reverse complement strand
CCACAGCCACGATCAGGAAGATTTTCCGGCGCAGGGTCATACAGCCTCACTCACTTTCCGGGCACCCAAACGGCGCAGCACGAGAGAGTTTCCTCCAGCGGTTCTGGTGCTCCGGATGCGACAAACCACACTTGTATTGTACCATTTCTAACCACGTTGAAGAACAGGGCTGACCCTTCGGGAGACCAGGCGGGTGTTTCGACGATGGCATCCTCGAAAGTGCTGATATGCGTCAGCGCTCCATCCTGGACCCGGAAGCGAACCACATTGCTGAGCAGGGCCGATGCCGATTGTTCCACAGCCGGATCGAGCGGGTTCTCGCGGACCACGAAGGCCAGTTCCGTCCCGTCGGGAGACCAGGCTGGGGCATACCCGTGACCGGCGTCTGCGTCTGCCAGGTAATGGGCATTGGCACCGTCCGCGTCCATCAGCCACAGTTCGCCGTTGGGGAAGGGGGTCTGGGAATCGGGCAGGAGAATGTAGGCAATATGGGTCCCATCCGGGGATGGACGCAGGTAGGCGATGATCTTCCCGGTTTCCGAGAGCAAAAGGGTGCTGTTCTTTCCCTCGGCGGAGGCGATCCAGGTTTGTGACCCATAACCGATGCCGGTGGTCAGCGAATAGACCATGCGCCCGTCGGGCAGGCCAGCCATATCATAGACATACGGGGGCAGGTCTGTCAGGGTGCTCAGGCGCTGGCGCGTGACCTCGTAACGCACGATGCGCGTGTCGCCGTACAGGTCCGCTTTCAGGTAGAGCGAAACGCCATTGGCCGACCAGGCCAGGAACTGGGCGTCAGTCTGGAGCGAGGAAACCGGGTTGACGGTCGCGCTGGTGGCCAGGTCGTAGATCAGCACAGCCGGGCCGGAACCGCAGATGAACTCCGCTGCCAGCAGCGCTCCCACCGGGTTGGGATGCAGGGCATAGATGGAGCAGTCCGTGGGGAGGGTGAAAGGCAGGGTCTCCGGTGCGGAATATGCGTCAGACCGGGCAACCAGGACCGGCGTCCCGGACGCATCGGCATGGATGTACACGAGGCGCGGGGTGGCAGATTCGAGGTCCGCGGCGGTGCAGGAAGTCAAAAACAAAAGGCAAAAAATAAAAGTCAGGAGGCGTGGGCGCATGGGTCGATTATAGCCGCGGGCGGTATAATCGTTGCAAAAAGGACATAACATGCACATCCTGGTTACCAACGATGACGGCGTACAAGCGCCCGGCTTGCTGGCGCTGGCGCAGGAACTGCGAAAACTTGGCGAGGTCACCATCGTGGCCCCTGACCGCAACTGGTCGGCTTCGGGGCATGTGAAAACGCTCGATCGTCCCTTGCGGGTGCGCGAGGTGCGTCTGGCGGATGGCTCCCCGGCGTTTTCTTGCGATGGCGCGCCGAGTGACTGCGTGGCCCTGCCGCTGATGGGTTTCGTCGAGAAGAAGATCGATGTGGTGGTCTCGGGCATCAACCCGAATGCCAACATCGGTCACGATGTGACCTACTCCGGCACGGTGACGGCGGCCATGGAAGCGGTCATCACCGGTGGCATTCCCGGCATCGCCATTTCGTTGGATGCGCCCGAGTACCACAGCGGCCCGCTGGATTTCAGCACGGCGGCCAAGGTGGCCCGCCGGGTGACGGAGAAGACCATGTCCAGCGGCCTGCCGCAGGGCGTGCTGTTGAACGTCAACGTGCCGTACGGGACCGAGGACCGGCTGGCCGGTTTCAAGGTGACGCGTCACGGCCTGCGCGTGTATCTCGACAAACTCGAGCGCCGGGTGGACCCGCGCGGCCGGCCCTATTACTGGATCGGCGGCGAGGCTCCGACCGGCGTCATGGAAGCCGGGACCGACTTCGAGGCGCTCAAGACCGGCTACGTGTCCATCACGCCGCTGCAACTCGACCTGACAGCACGCGAAGCGATGGAATCGCTAAAAAGATGGAATTGGTGATCGATTGAATTCATAAACCAGGATTGGGAACCTATGCTTCACAGCACACTCACTGAACACCTAAAACGCTATCCCCACATGCAAGCCGCCGATGTGTATAAACTGCCCTACCAGGCCGCGATGGGCAATGGACACGCCGTGCGTGACATCGACACCGCCCGCGGCTGGTTGGAGCGGGAACTGTCCTCGCTTGGAGAGGGCCCTGACGACCCCTTGATCGACCCGCTACCGCCGGATGGACAACTCGTCCGTGTGCACCTGCGTCCCTACATGGCGGCAGGGAAAGACCCGGAAGCGCTCCTGCGAGCCTTCGTCCGCACTGCAAATGAATGGCACGGCTCGGTTGAAAGGCTCAAGGAATACAGAACCGCGGCAGTGGAAATGATAAAAGCGGGGTTGAGTGAAATCCGTCCTGATGCAGTCGAGTCTTTTTTCGCCACAATGGAAGCACAAGGGTTCCCGGCTGTACACCATTCGGAAACCTATGCCCGTCTCTACCGCCCGGCGTATCGGGTGGTGGCACGGGAATATCTGGAGGAACCATGAGTCCTTTTGCTTC
>CAZRCR010000538.1:0-2505 GCA_964598615.1 uncultured Anaerolinea sp. | reverse complement strand
ATGTAGCCTTCCCGTGTGCAACGCTTTACGATGAACCCACCGGCCGGATTGCAATCTATTACGGCGGCGCTGACACTGTTACCGGTTTGGCCTTTGCCCGGTTGAACGAAGTGCTGGATTTCGTGAAAACGACATCGGAGCTATAATCAAATCTGGAAAATCCAATAAAAAAACGACTGCGACTCAAAGTTTACAGCGGCAGTCGTTTTTTTCATTGCACTCGACAGATAAACTCAACCTGCCAGCCATGATCTGGCTGGCAGGCGAGTCGAAGGAGTATTTTCTCTTAGTTTTGTTTGTTTTTACCAGTAAACAGGCCAATCAATCGTTGCCAGCCGGAACGGATCTGCAAAGATTTCAGTTTCCAGGTGCCTATAATGCCATAGGGAAGGAACAGCTCGATCAGCAGATAAACAACACCGATCAGGAAAGTGGCTTGTTCCCCGAAGAAGTTCTTCAAAAAATGTTCCAGCAGGCGGTAGATGGCTGCGCCCACGATCGCACCGCTCAACGTCCCCACCCCACCAATGAGAGTCATCAATAAAGCAGCAATCGTAAATGCCATACTGGCCGTATGTGGACTGACAATCGGCTGAAATAGAGCATGCAAAGTTCCCGCCAGGGCAGCCACAATACTGGCCAGTGTCAACGCGATCACCTTGAAATAGAACGTGTTGTAACCCAGCATACGCGCCCGCATTTCGTTCTCACGGATTGCCACGCAAACCCGGCCTGTAGGCGAATTGACGAAACGCCGGAATAACAGATAGGCGCCTACCAAACAGGCCAGGGCAACAAAGTAGAAACGCATGCGATGGTCGGCCGCATTGATGAATTCCGGAGCCACTACGCCCTGCAAACCAACATCAGAACCGGTATAAGGGCCCATTTCGCTGGACATAATCACGATATAAACAACAGAAGCGATGCCCAATGTAACGAGAGCAAAAGTCACTCCCTGAACGCGCGGCAGAACTACAGCAAATAAAAGCGCCTGCAACAGGGCAGCCACAAAAACCATGCCCAAAGTGGCCCACAGCGACCAGCCGAAACTTTTCAACAGGATACCGGTCAAGTAAGCCCCAACCGCGAAGAACATGGAATGACCGAAGGACAGCATCCCGGTTACACCCAGCAGCAGGTCATAACTCAGGGCATACAGCGCCAGAATGAAAATCTCGATCGCCAACCCCTGAACAAACTTGGCTGAACCGGTGCCATTGGCAAGCAGGTCCGAAATGGACTGACCGGAAACAAGCGCTGTGACAAAGGGGAGCAAGACCATCGCGAGCAGAACGATCCAGCCGCCCTTGCTATTGCGGAAAACATTCTTCAACCGGTCGCTGAATTTGGGAGTAGTAAGGTTAGCCTGAGTCATGTTCGATTACTCCTTGCGTCCCAGCAAACCGCGCGGCATCGCCAGTAAAATGATGACCATAAGCAGAACAGTCGATGCCGGCACAAGCGGCGGGGAAGGTTTGAACGGTTCGGCCAGGAATGGAAGATTAATGCCAATCTGTCCGTATTTGATAATGAATTGCTGCATTAGCCCGACCAAGAGCGAGCCAAGCGCCGCTCCGGGATAACTGGTGAGACCACCAATCGCCAGGGCAATGAGGGCATTCAGCATCAGACTCTCCCCCATTGCAGTGGAAATACCCATCGAGGGGCCGGCCAGCGCCCCGCCGAGAGTAGCGAGGCCAACACCAAGCGCAAATACAAAGGTAAAGACACGGCGCACGTTGATCCCCAGGGCTTCGACCATTTCCCGGTCCTGGACGCCGGCGCGGATGATCATACCGATACGCGTCCGCTTCAAAAGGATCCAGATGGCGATCAAGACAAAGATACCCACAAGCGGGACGAAGATCTCGTTATAGACCCGGATGCGGCTGTCCATAAACAGAATAGTGGAGCAATGATCACGGAACACGGCGGCCAGAGTGGTGGCCGGACAATTTGCACCAGTGCCATCAAAGATCTCGGGCTTGGGCATAGTAAACTCGGGCCGTCCCCAGATAGCGCGTACCAATTCGATCCCCACGGCGCTCAAACCGAGCGTGATCATCAATTGGTAAATAGGACGGGAATACAGCGGACGAATCAGGGAAGACTCGATAAAGCTGCCCAATAGAACGCCAACCGCCAGCGCCACAACGATAGAGATCACAAATAACCAGTTGGAACCAAGACCGACGATAAAAGTGGTTAAGGGGGTATTGAAAACGAAAAGCAGGATGGCAGACAGGAGAATTGCAGCAAAAGAAGCCAGGTAGCCCCAAGGCAAGCGCAAAGTTTTACGCGCACCCATGGTGCGCTTGTTTTGGAGTCCCGCCAGGCTGAATGCCACCAGGAAACCACCCAACAGGATGCCTGCCATGATGAGCACCGGGCTTTGTTCGCCAAACGTTTTTGGAGCCGGGATCATAAGCACACCGGCATCTGCAAAAACGGAGTAGGTGCCGGGAGCATTCGAATACACACCCGGATCCCAAATGGTGATCG
>CAZRCR010000537.1:0-2506 GCA_964598615.1 uncultured Anaerolinea sp. | reverse complement strand
AGCCTCAACGGGGCGATGCTGGCCGGGGCCACCATGCCGGATGGCTCGCTCAGTTATGCCACACGCAATGTGTTCATCGACCGTCATATTTTCTACGATGGCCGCTATCTGGGCACCGAATTGCTGACCTACATCATCGAAGATTATGCCCGCCCGCGCCTGATGACCGAACAGGAACGTCGTGATTTCCTGCAGTATATCTTTGCTGCGGCGGGTTGGTAGGAGCGACCATGAAAATCTACGACATCACCCTGACGATCTCCTCTTCCATGCCGGTCTGGCCCGGCGACCCGTCCGTGGTCCTGGAACGGGTCGAGTCAATGGATGCCGGTTCACACGTCAACGTTTCCGCACTCTCATGCAGTGTCCATACTGGCACACATGTGGATGCACCGCACCACTTCCTGAACGATGGGCGGACGGTCGATGCGCTCCCACTGGATGTCCTTTGTGGTCCGGCGCTTGTGGCACATTTGGATGACTGCGTCGACCTGGTCACTGCGGATGTGCTCGAGGCTGCGGCTATCCCTGCCGGGACCGAGCGCCTGCTCTTGAAGACGCGCAACTCCCATATTTGGGCGCGTGGCGAAAAGAAGTTCGTGGAAGATTTCGTGGCCATCTCCCCTGATGGCGCGGACTGGCTGGCGCGCCGCAACGTGAAACTGGTGGGTATCGATTACCTGTCTATTGCCCCGTTCAAGCGCAGTGACGCGCCTCACCAGGCGCTCCTGAAGCCGGGTATTGTGGTCCTCGAAGGTGTCGACCTAAGTGGCGTTCCGGCGGGGATCTATACCCTTTATTGCTTACCGTTGAAATTGGCTGGTTCGGACGGCGCTCCGGCGCGCGTCATCCTTGTGGACTGAAGTCCCCTCCATCCGTTCTATAAAAATCTCCCGCAGGCAACCTGCGGGAGATTTTGTTTTGTCTGGTTTTAGTAATCGCGATTGCCGCCGGTGGGACCGCGCCGGTTGTTGTTGCGTCCGCCGCCACCGCCGTAGCCGCCGCGGTTGTAACCGCCGCCGCGCTTATCGCCGTAACCGCCGCCATAGCCGCCGCCACCAAAACTGCCGCGCTCTTCCTTCGGGCGGGCCGCATTGACCTTGAGCGGGCGATTATTCATCATGTACCCGTTGAAGGTCTGGATGGCCTTTTCGGCTTCTGCCTGACTGCTCATTTCCACGAAAGCGAAGCCCTTGGAACGGCCCGTGTCGCGGTCCTTGATGATGGCCACTGATGTTACAGTCCCGGCCTGGGCGAACAGGTCGCGCAGTTCATCTTCAGTGGCGGTGTAGGGCAGGTTGCCTACATACAACTTGTTTTCCATTCGATCTCTCTCCTTAGTGGGTGGGGCAGCGGGCCTGTGAAAAAGCCGCCAGCCTGGTTCAGGTCTGGCGGCGTTCGCTCACACAAATCCTACTGCAAGTTAACCTATTCTAACATAGTTTTAATTTTCGGAATTATTTTGCAGGCAGTGTATATCCGCCATCTACCACGATAACCTGCCCGCGGATCATGGATGCAGCCGGACTGCACAGGAAAGCCACCACTTCGGCCACCTCCTGCGGCGTGACCAGCCGTCCGGCGGGCGTGGACTCGATGGCTTTCTGGATGAGATTTTTGTCCGAGAGCGCGTCAAAGTGTTTCAATGCATCCGTT
Organism: uncultured Anaerolinea sp.; assembly: GCA_964598615.1. Taxonomy (GTDB): domain Bacteria; phylum Chloroflexota; class Anaerolineae; order Anaerolineales; family Villigracilaceae; genus UBA877. The sequence continues at coordinate 850 of CAZRCR010000537.1, read as the reverse complement.
TCCACGATCCCCGGCGAGACGGCATTGACAACGATGTTCTTGGGTGCCAGTTCCACTGCCAGGTAGCGGGTGAGACTTTCGATGGCGGCCTTGCTGGCACCCACCATCACATACTCTGGCAGGACGCGGTTCGCACCCGGGCTGGAGATGCTTACGATATGCCCGCCGCCGCGGGCTTCCATCAGCGGGGCGGCGCGTTGGGCGGCAAAGAGCAGGGGGCGGGCGTTGATGTTCATCGTCCAGTCCCAGCCCTTGGGCTTTTGTTCCATCACCGGGCGGTTGTAACCCGAAGCGGCGTTGTGGACCAGGATGTCCAGCCCGCCGAAGGTCCGCTCGGTTTCATCGAAGAGCCGGGACAGGTCATCCAGTTCGCCGATGTTTGCTTTCACCAGAAGGGCGCGGCGCCCCAGTTTTTCGATCGCGGCAGCGGTCTCTCCGGCGGGACCGGGGTTGCGGAAGAAGTTCACCACAATATCCGCCCCGTTGCGGGCCAGATGCAGGGCGATGGCGCGTCCGATGCCGCGCCCCGAGCCGGTGACCAGGGCGATCCTGTTCGCGAAAGGAAGGGGAGTTGAATTGGACATATTAAGTGGCATTATACCGCCCCTTTTGCCCCCTGTTCCCAACAAGAACGGAAAAATCCACCTGCAGAGGGGTGGCCTTCCTCTCCGGAAATGATAAAATTGCCCAACCCAAATCCTATGAAAAAGTTCCTTGCCGACAAAAGAACCCTCCTCATGCTTGGCATCGTTTGCCTGCTGGCGCTGATCCTGCTGGTTGCCAGCCTGGCCAACCTTTCCTTCAAGCCGGCCGTGCCTTTTGCTGCGCAGGATGAATCCGAGTCCGTCGG
>CAZRCR010000536.1:0-2510 GCA_964598615.1 uncultured Anaerolinea sp. | reverse complement strand
TCCGCGGCAACGTCCCCGAACGCGACGGCATCCTGGCCGGTCTCTACATGCTCGATTTCATGGTCCGCACCGGCAAGAAACCCACCGAACTGCTCAAAATGCTGTTCGAAAAACTCGGCGCGGAATACTACTACGACCGCATCGACACCCCCTTCAAGGGAAACCGCGCCGACCGCGAAGCCGCCATCCTGGCCGCCAAACCGTCCACGCTGGGCGGGCTGAAAGTGACCGAACTCGTCACCATCGACGGCTTCCAGTTCAAACTCGAAGACGGCGGCTGGATGCTCATCCGCTTCTCCGGCACCGAACCGATCATGCGCGTCTACTGCGAGACCACCCATAAGGAAGCCGTGCAGGCCATCTTGCAGGATGGGCTGAAGGTCGCAGGCCTGAAATAAGAGAGTGTCTGTGACACTCGTAGACACCCACTGCCATCTGGATTACAACAAATTCGACGCCGACCGGGCTGACGTGCTTCTGCGCGCACAGCAGGCCGGCGTTGCGCGCATCGTCATCCCCGGCACGAACTGGACCTCGAGCCTGTCCGCCGTCAAACTGGCGGAGAGCCACCCCATGCTGTATGCCGCCATCGGCGTCCACCCGACGGACGTTTCCACGTACCAGACTGACACGTTGGAACGTTTGCGCCAACTCGCATCAGAAACCTCGAAGTTGGTTGCCATCGGCGAAATCGGCCTGGATTACTACTGGGACACCGACCCGCACGAAGTGCAGCAACGCGTCCTGCGCGAGCAACTCGACCTGGCCGCCGAACTGCAACTGCCGGTCATCCTCCACTTCCGCGAAAAAGGCGACGCCGCGGACGGCCCCTGCGCCTGGGATTTGATGAAAATCCTGGAGGAATGGGCAAACAGGCTCGGGCGGGGAAAGAGTCCGCTGGCAGAAAGGCCCGGGGTGCTGCACTCGTTTTCCGGGTCACGCGAGACTGCCAGCCGCGCCATCGCTCTCAATTTTTACCTCGGGGTAACCGGTCCGGTCACGTACCGCAAGGAGCGTCAGGAACTCATCTCCGGGCTGCCGCTGGAGCGCCTGCTGGTCGAAACGGACGCCCCGTTCCTGGCTCCAGCCCCCAACCGAGGCAAGCGCAACGAACCCGCTTTCGTTGCCCTGATTGCTGATAAAATAGCAACGTTGCATTCTTGCAGCCCGGAAAAGGCCGCGGCGGTCACCACTGCCAATGCAAAGCGGCTTTTCGGTTGGAAAGAGTGATTTGAACACCCATCCCGCCCTTGCCCTCGTACAGAATGAGATGAATGATGTCGAAGCGTTGATGCGCCATCAGGCCGACAACGCTCATCCCGACCTGCGCGCCGCCCTCGAGCACCTGCTGGCGGCAGGCGGTAAACGCATCCGCCCCACACTCGGCCTGTTGACCGGGAAAATGCTTGGCGCGCCGCGCGAGCGGCTGGTCATCCTGGCCTCGGCTGTGGAACTACTGCATACAGCCACTCTCGTGCATGACGACCTGATCGATGGAGCACTGCTGCGACGCGGCAACCCCACCCTGAACGCACAGTGGTCGCCCCCGGCCACGGTGTTGACCGGCGACTTCGTTTTCGCCCGGGCCGCCAAATTGGCCGCCGACACCGATCACCTGCCCCTGATGAAACTGTTCGCCGAAACGCTGGCGGTCATCGTCAACGGGGAACTGACCCAGTTGTTCACCGCCCGCGGGCTGACCAGCCGCGAGAATTACTATAAACGCATCTATGCCAAGACCGCCTCGCTGATCGAGATGACCACCCGCGCAGCAGCCATGATCTCCCCTGTGGAAGAAGAGACTATCGAGGCAATGCGCGTTTATGGCTACAACCTGGGCATGGCCTTCCAGATCGTGGACGATGTACTGGACTTTTCTGGCGAACAGGCCGAAGTGGGCAAACCGGTCGGGTCGGACCTGCTACAGGGTCTGGTGACGCTCCCGGCCATTTACTACGCCGAGGCCCATCCCGACGACCCGGATGTGATCTGTCTCACCAACGGGTGCTACAGCGAACACGAACGCATGGAACGCCTGGTGCTGGCCGTACGCAAAAGCCAGGGCGTGGAAAAATCGCTGGTCGAGGCGCAGGTCTACATAGACAAAGCACTCGCGGCCCTGGCGCAAATGCCGGAAGGAGCCGAGCGCCAGTCGCTGGAAGATCTGGCAAGGTTCACGGTAAACAGGAAATTATAAGCAAACCGGGCAGTTTCACTGCCCGGTTTCATTTTGGGAGATCATCATCAGGAAAACATCCACCACATGTGGGTCGAAAAGGATCCCGCTATTCCTACGAATGAAATCGGTGGCCGCCCTGGATGTCCAGCCCTGGCGATAAGGCCGGGTGGACGTGAGCGCGTCATAGACATCCACCACGGCAAACAAACGCGCCGCCGGAGGAATCTGCTCGCCCTTCAAAGCGCTCGGATACCCGGAACCATCCCAGCGTTCGTGATGGCAATAAGGCACATCAAGAGCCGGGCGCAGGTATGTGATGGGGGATAGCATG
>CAZRCR010000535.1:0-2512 GCA_964598615.1 uncultured Anaerolinea sp. | reverse complement strand
CCACCAGGATGAGACCGGCATTCTGCGCCACCTGTTGCCCGCGCTTGAAGATCGCCAGTGCGGCATACTGGATCTGCGCCCAGGTAGCCGCGTCAAGGTAGCCTTTGTCCACCACTTCGGCGCAGGTCAGGCGCTCATCGTGACCGGTGATGCCGCCCTTGGTAGTGGGCGTGATGATCGGCTTGGGCAGGGCGGCGTTCTTGCGCAGTCCCTCCGGGAAGTGATAACCGTAAATATCACGCTCGCCAAGCGAGTAACGGTACCAGAGCGCAGTCGATGTCACGCCGGTGATGTAACCGCGCACGATCACTTCCACCTGGAACGACTGGACTTCGGTCACAACTGCCGCGTTGGGGTCGGGTAAGGTAAGCAGGTGATTGGGGATCAGGTCTGCGGTTTGCTGGAACCACCAGGCGGCAAGCTGGTTCAACACCTGACCCTTATACGGCGCGCAGGCCAGGATACGGTCAAAGGCCGACAACCGGTCGGTGGTGACGATGAGCCGCTTGCCGTCCGGCAGGGGATACCAGTCACGGACTTTACCGCTGGTTTTACCGGGGATGGGCAGGTTCGTCCCATCGAGGACGAGGGGAATGAGTTTCAGCAATTCATCTTTTGAGATCATAGCGCCTCTGCATATTTGACACCATTCTTGAACAAATCCAGCCCGCTGCCCTGACGGACGCCGCGCGTCCACTGCGGGTGCTGGTGGGGATGGATGTGGTTTTCGGGGTGGGGCATGAGTCCGAGCACGTTGCCGGCCGGGTTGGTAATACCGGCAATATCGAGCACCGACCCGTTCGGGTTGAGCGGATATTCGCCGTTGGCGGGGGTGCCGTCAGGATGAACGTAAGTGAGGGCGATCAGGCTGGATAATGGAGAATGGTTAATGGTTTGAAAATTGCCTTCGCCGTGGGCGATGGGACATTCGATCGTTTCTGCCAAGCCTTTCGTCCAGATACAGGTCTGGGAGACTGGCTGCATAGCGATCCAGCGGCATTCGAAATGTCCCTTTGCATTGAATGTCAATGTGGCGCCATCTCCCCCAGCCCATCTCCCGCGAGCGGGCGAGGGGAGAATATTGGCTTTTACAAGCGCCTGGAAGCCATTACAAATGCCGATGACCGGCTTGCCGCTTTCGACGAAGGCCCGGATCTGGTCCGCGAAGTAGGCTTGCAGGTCGAGGGCCAGGAGTTTGCCCGCGCCGAGCGCGTCAGCGTAGGAAAAACCGCCGGGAACGACGAGCAGGCGGAAGTCCGCGAAGCGCGCCCGGCCCTGGCGGAGGTGGTTGAGCGGCACGAGGACCGGGTCCGCGCCCGCAAGGGTCAGGGCTTCGGCCACGTCGTGGTCGCGGTTGGTGCCGTAGGCTTGGAGGATGAGGGCTTTTGGTTTCATAGGAGCAATTATTGGAGGGAAGTATTCCAGGCAGTGACAAGGGAAGGAATGGGAACCGTGATCCGTAATTCGGTATTCGTGCGAATGGACAGGATTGGGGTCTCTGTCACGCGGCCGAGTTTGGAGATGGGCAGGTTGGCAAATTGTTTTTCGAACGCGGCGGCGTTATCGGGTGCGACTTCGGCCAGCAGACAGCCGGTCGTTTCGCCGAAGAGAGCACGCGCCGGGTCTTCACCTGCCAGTTCGAGGTCCAGCCCGAGGCGGCCGCCAATGCACATCTCTGCCGCGGCAACCGCCAAACCACCTTCGGACAGGTCGTGACACGAGCGGACGAGGCCATCTTTCATGACTGTGTGCAGGGACTTGTAAACGGATGGCGTGATCATAGAAACGGACGGGACAGGGTCAGACAAGAAACGAGACGTAAGCAGGGACAGGTGTGAACCGCCAAAGACCGGGGCAAAGTCACCAACGAGGTAGAGCAGGCTGCCGGGCTGTTTCAGGTCCATCGTGACGGCTCTGGTGAAGTCGGGGATCAAGCCGATGGCGGAAATCAGCAGTGTGGGCGGGATAGCGTGACGCTGGCCGTCGGTGCCGAGGTATTCGTTGTTGAGCGAGTCCTTGCCGGAAATGAAGGGCGTGCCGAAAAGCAGCGCGCCGTCATGACAGCCGCGGGCTGCTTCCACCAGCGAGCCGAGCGTTTCGGGGCGCAGAGGGTCGCCCCAGCAGAAGTTATCCAGCACAGCGATCCGGGACGGGTCCGCACCGACCGCCACGGCGTTGCGGACGGCCTCGTCCAGCACGGCAAGGGTCATCCGATAGGCGTCACGTTTGCTGTATTCGGGATTGAGTCCGTTCGACAGGACGAGACCGGTTGGGCCGGAGGTACCGATGGGCTTGAGCACCGCCGCGTCGGACGGAGCGTCGGCCAGCACACCTGAGAGCGGCTTGACCACCGTCCCGCCTTGCACCTCGTGATCGTAGAGATGGATGACCGGGGCTTTGGAGGCAAGATTCGGGTGGGAGAGCAATTTCAGCAAAGTTTCCGCATAGTTCACCACGGAGGCACTGAGTTCACGGAGTTTAATGGGGCTCTCGGTGCTCTCCGTGTTTCCGC
>CAZRCR010000534.1:0-2518 GCA_964598615.1 uncultured Anaerolinea sp. | reverse complement strand
CCAGGGTGGAGCCATCCACCTCCTCGGTCAATTCGCCGCCATATAAATCCGGTGCCGTGATTGTAACCGGGCTTTCGTTCAGATCGTTGACCAGTTGCCAGAAGACGGTTTCCAGGTCTGGGTAGGCAGTGTTGCATCCTGGATCAGCGGCGCAACCGTCGAACAGGGCATTGATGGAAGATTCGTAGGCTTGAGGAATGGTGTTGTAGATCTTGGCTTCGATGGGTACCACGGAATCCAGAATGGCGCTACGGACGATCTCCGGGTATTCCCGCATCGTCACTTCGGCCAGCCGCGTGCCATACGATGCTCCGTACAGGTTGACCTGTTCGTAGCCCAACACTTTGACAAGGTCCTTCAGGTCGGCAGCGATGGCAATGGTAGTATAGGCGTCAAGGTTGATCCCTTCCACTGTCATCAATCCATGACAGGAACGAATGGCGTTGGAGTAGACCAGGTTTCGGCTGCTGGTGGCAATGCGCCCACGGATATCATGCAGGTAGATGGTGGTCAGTTCTTCGCAGACCAGCGCGGGCTCGGAGAGCCCCGTACCGCGCTGATCGAAGGCGATGTAGTCGCGGTCTGTCAGGAAGGGTTTCACCAGGATGGAATATGCATCTGCGCTGAGCATAACGGCTTCCCCACCAGGGCCGCCTTGCAGGAAGATGACCGGGTCGGGAGACTTGTTGGGATTGGAGCTTTCGAAGATAACCACGGCCAGTCGTATGTTTTCGGATTCCGGGTCACTGCGGTCTTCAGGCACGATCAAGTATCCGCATCTGGCCACACTGCCGGCGGGCTTGTCGAACTTGCAGGGCGAGCTTTCGAATTGCGGCTCATACGCCAAGGTGGGGCGCAAGGTCGGTTCCGGCGTGGGTTCCGAAGTGTCCGTTGCAATGGATTGGATTGTAGGGGTGGATTGCGCTGTTGCTGGAGATGTTTGATCGTCAGTGGGAGTAAGTTGTAGTTGAATGGCCTCTGTGGGTGGGAAGAATGTGTCGAGCGAAGGCATGACCGATGCCAGCATACCTGTCTGGGAAAGTGCTATCCCGATGCCACAACATACCACCAGGGTAAAGATGGCCCAGGCCAGTGTGGCCAACAGTCGGTTCTTCTTTCGTTTGGGCGGCTTCTGTTCGGCTTCGGCAGGTTCCTGCGCTGCAGGAGGAAGTGGAAGGGGGGGCTTTTTCTCTGCAACAGGAGAAGACGGTAGTTCTTTTTCCGGCAGGAAAATGGATCCGCTGGGGGAAGACGATGTAGGCGTCTGCACAGCCCCGCCTCTCGCCCAGGCTGGCAGATCATCCTCTGGAGGATGTGCAGGCTTCTGAAGGCGGGCCAGTTGTTGACGTGCTATTGCGTTTTGGGGATTCAAGGACAACACGCGCTGGAAGCAAAATTCCTGCTGTTTGGGGTCGGCACAGCAGAAGCCCAGCCCCAGCCAGCCCTGTTCGGATTTCGGGTTTTCCTTGACCAGTTTTGCGAAGATCGCCGCAGCCGCAGCATTGTCTCCGGCTTTGGCGGCAGCCAGTCCCGCCCTTAATAACGCATCGTCTGTCATTGATTGCCTCCATGAACTTCAACAACCGAAACGTTGGGCGGATTCTAATTCCGAACGATGAGTTGCGCCAGTTCTTCAGCGCTGAGAATCCCCTGGATGGGGTTTCGATTTTCGGCCACCCATTTTCGCAGAGGTTCGGCCCATTTGACAATCGTGCGCGCGTCTGATGGATAGTGACTGGCACGTACGCCGATGTTCACCCAAGGGAACGCTGCAAGTGCTGCATCCCAATCGGCATATGGGACCAGGTCGGGTGTCATCGAGAATGTGCCCAGCGGGGAGAAGAAAACCGGTTTCCCGGAGGGGAATTGGGTGGCCATTTCTTTCAGGTAAGCCAGACTGTCTTCAGTATTGAAGATCAGCCATAGCGGCAAAAGCCCGCTCTGACGGGCGGCGGTTGCGTCGAATTGTGTGAACATTTCCACCAGGGTCCCAGCGGGTTCGCGCCCTTCTTTTTCGAGCAAACGTTTGGCTGCCGAGAAGGCCAGACGGGAAAAATCGTTGGGGTGGGGCAGTGCAAGACGGACGAAGCGGTAGCCATGTTTTTTGCAGAATGCTTCCAGGGCGTCGGCCAGACCCGGTTCGGATCCCCATTCGGATTCGGGTCCGCTCTCGAGCGGGAAGTCCTTCAACTTCCAATCGGTGTATTTCAGCCCGGCGTTGCGAGCGTAGACCCGGAGCCGGTCGCTGCCCTCCAGAAATTCCTCGGCCGAGATTCCGCCCCAGCCGCCCACCTGGAAGACGCTCCGCGGGCCTACGCGGTAGCGCAGCCACGAAGCTCCGCCTTCGAGGTACACGACCGCCCCGCCTGGCGCGAGCCGCGCCTGGATGAATTCGGCATACGTGGGCGGCAGGTCAAGAAGCTTGAAGCGTAGATGGTTGACGAACCTCGTCAGCCAGCCATCATGGACTGGGTCGTAATGCTGGATGGTCATCAATCCGGGGTTTTCCTCGGCAATG
>CAZRCR010000533.1:0-2522 GCA_964598615.1 uncultured Anaerolinea sp. | reverse complement strand
AGGAAGACGGCACAGCCGCCGCCGGGTTGTCTTGGGTGGTGGGAGAGATTCTTTCTTGTGGTTTTTGGGAGGTGTTTAAGTGCTTTAAGCTGTGCCACTCGCGCCAACCAATGGTGTCATCCGCGCCTTCTAATGGTGCCAACTCCGCCATCCTATGAGTGCCATTCGCGCCAGCTGTATGGGTGCCAGCCGCGCCACCCTCCGGTGCCATCTGCGCCATCCTAATGGTGCCACTCGCGCCATTGAAAACAGGTTCATCCATCCGTACTTGGAAACGGACTGAATCAACATCATCCCGTTCCTGACCCGTGAGAATACAAAGGAATGCGCTAACCGGACCCTTTTCATCCCGTGCCCATTCCCAGATCGTCTTGGGACGGCTCAGGCCAAGCCAGTCCGCCAATTCGGAATATCCGCCTCGCACCAGGACTTCGTCCCGTACTTCACCGGTATCCTGGTTGATGTAACAGCGGTCCCGGAGTAGAGCGATCAGCCAGGCTTGGGCGGGCGTGAGTTCTGCACTGGGGATGACAGTTTCGAGGAAGTAATGGGTTAACAGGATGGTGCCAAAAGCGGATGTGATCCGGCGATGGAGCGCCTCGGCAGCTTGTTGTAAATTTACCGGAAGGTCTTCTGCAATCCCGGAGAGCGATTTGGTGATCGCCATGACCGTACGCGGAACGTCAAGGAATTTCTCCGGGACGGGAGCACCCACGGGCGGAAGAGCCTCGCCAACCAAGTCCTGGAGCTGAGCAGCCTGGCCGAGTGCATCGACAAGAGATTGCCCTTCCTTCACCCGGGTTTCCAACCATTCAAAGATGGATGCAGAATCGGACAGACTGAGCGGCAGGGTCATGTGAACGGTGTAATGGTTGGGAAGGCGATGGGCGCGCCTGTCCCTGCCCCTGGTCCAACGTGGCTTCTCCTCGCTTTGTTCAACGAGGCCTGTCAGGGATTTCCAGGTTGACTCATCATTAACCGCCCGAAAGAATGTTCGCCTACTCAGGCCGGAAAACCGGATGATTTCGCGAACCGGAACCCGCCTGCTCTTGGACCCGCTGTCCTGTCGCTTCCCATCCCAAACTGCCTGCCTCCATCCGACATACAGCCAGGCGTTGCGCGCTCCGATCTCTGGGATCAAACGGCTGAAATATCCTGGGATGGCGACCACCCTATCGGGTAAAACGATTTCTTCATATCGAAGCTTATGGAGTACCTCGACTTGGGCGAGTTCCTCCGACGGCTCATCATGATCATGCCCGTCATCGTCCTTGTGTTCATCATCATGATCATCATCGTCAGCATCATGATGATCATCAACCACAAACGCGACGGAAACATTCCGGTTCATGATGCCCATCAACAATCTTGTGACTGTGCTGGTCAAACGGCTTTCCAGCCAATCCCTCGCATACGCATTCCGAACACCAATGGAAAATTGGCCGTCGTCGTAAGTTGCAAGGCGCGTGTCCCGAACCCACGTGTCGAACGAGGCTCTGGGCATTTCCATTTGGAGCTGGCCGAGTGCGCTCTGCCAGGCTTGTTCGGGATCGATGGACATAAGGTTTTTCCTGTTTAAGAACCGGTAAGTGAAACCAGAGTGGTGAAGGATTGGACGTAGGATTTTCTGGGCTTGTAGGCCTTCCTGGAAGGGGATGGGCTACCCTATAGGCTACCGTTCTACGGTAGCGTAAGGATTTTCCCTACGGTAGCCCATAGGCTTCCGTAAAACGGTAGCGTACATTCATGGTTTTTCCAGTTTGGTGAAGTCGAGAATATATTCAAATCGGGGACAGCGCGATAGGCGTTTATACGGGGACAACTCAATGTTTCCAGCCTCGTGATCAACGACTCCTCGATATAAGTAAAAGGTGACGAGGCCAGAAATCGAGATGTGTTCCTTATCGGCGATCCGGCGAAGAGCCTCATGGAGTTCGGGCGGAAGGTCCAGACCAGCTTTATGGCGGCCAGAATCCTTGCGGGCTTTATCCTGTTGAGATTTCGGCAGGCTGGCAATCCGTTTTTTCTTCTCCATGTCCGAGAGCATCTCGCCCACAGCCGGATCAACCACATTCCGGCGATTAAGGGTGCTGACCACAGATCACCTCCATGACCCGACGCATGGTGCTGACATACCCGCTCTCGTATGTGCCGTCATATCCAATCGTGGCAGGTGAGCGCGGGCAGTATTCCCACAAGGTCTTCCCATAGGCTGGCGCTTCACGCGCCTTGGTATCCTGTGGGATGGGCGGCCAGACATGACCGTTGAAGGTTTCCACAAGGGCCTTGAGTTGGACGATGGTTTCGCGAGTCGTGCGGTCGAAAAAAGTTGGCAGGATGCTGTATCCAAGCCGGTGGCCGCGCTCTGCGATTTCCCCCATCGAGCGCAATACTTCGTTCACACCGTCCACGGCCATGGCATCGAGTCTGGTGGGAATGATGACCCAGTCGCTGGCCATGAGCGCTGAAACATGCAGCACATCAAGCGATGGGGCCATATCCAGAATGACCACATCGTAAGG
>CAZRCR010000532.1:0-2532 GCA_964598615.1 uncultured Anaerolinea sp. | reverse complement strand
TTAGCCCTTGAGGAAAATATGAACACAAAAGCGATCAAGTTTATCAGACGCTTCCCTTGGTATGTGCTTCTTTTCAGTATTTACCCGGTTACAAGCCTATATGCTTATAACGTTACCCAGACCGCTTCGGCAAATTTTTGGCGTCCATTTCTTGTTGCTTTGGGCGGTGCGGTAGTTTTATTGTTGCTTTTTCGCTTGGTTTTGAAAGATTGGCACAGGGCCGCGGCGGTGACAACTATATTGGCCCTCATGTTTTTTTCGTATGGACATATTTATATTAACCTGAAGGAAGTTCCATTTTTGGTTTCTCTGACCCGCCACCGTGTTCTGTTGCCAATCTGGCTTGGGTTGGCGATCGTTTTCTCTGCGCTGATTGCCCGTAAGAAAAATCAATCTGGAAAATGGACCGATATCTTGAATGTTGTGGCTATTGTGGCGCTTGTGTTCCCACTTTTCCAGATTGGCTCGTATTTTGTTCGCTCTCACAATGCACAAGTGGAAGAAACCGTTCCTTATCCCGAACTGGTTCTGCCGGCTGACCAGATTCCACCAGATATTTATTACATTATTCTGGATGCTTATGGCGGGCATGATACTTTGATGGAACTGATGGATTTCGATAATTCTGAGTTCCTCGATGCTCTGCGCTCTCAAGGTTTTTACGTTGCCGATTGTTCCCAGATGAACTACGGGCAAACGGAAACATCCCTTACATCTGCCCTCAACTTGAACTATTTACCTGATATATCACCTGAATTCGTGCCGGGCGGAAATGGGAAGATTATCTGTCTGCTTATTTGAAAGGCAATGCAGTCCGCTATTCTCTTGACCACCTGGGATATCAAATCATTGCTTTTGAAACCGGGTTTTATTGGTCACACTGGCAGGACGCGGATCTCTTCCTTTCCCCAACCCGCACACTTTGGAGCGGTTGGAATGAATTCGAAGACCTGCTTGTCAAAACATCGGCTCTCCGGGCGGTGTATGATTTGAATGCATCCATGAGATCGAATCAGAATGAGTCGTCGGCTCATCGAGACCGTGTGTTCTATGTTTTGGATAGCTTGAAAGTCTTGCCTACGATGCCAGGCCCAAAATTCGTCTTTGTTCACCTGATCATCCCGCATGACCCATTCGATATTGGCGAAAATGGTGAATTCGTTGATTCCTGGAGTTCAATGTCCCGAGAAGCGTATTTTGATGGATATCGCCACCAGGTGATATATATCAGCAAGGTTCTCCCAGAGATCACGGCCGCAATCCTTGCCAATTCCTCTACGCCCCCTGTCATTATCATTCAGGGAGATCATGGCCCATCTTATCAATACAGGGATGATCAACGTGCAGAAATCCTGAATGCTTATTACTTGCCCGAGGGGGCTGATCAGTTGTACAGTACAATCACGCCTGTTAACACCTTCCGTATTGTTTTCAACACTTATTTTGGCGGGGATTTTCCTCTTTTGCCCGATATAAGTTATCTGCCGGTTGATAAAGACTTGTTTGATGTGAGGATTGTCCCCAATTCCTGCCTGGGAAAATGATCCCAGGTTGATTCCAATATGAAAAAAATCAAAAAATTTTTTCTTGTGCCTTGGTACCCGTTTACTATTGCTGTCTACCCGGCGTTGGCGTTACTGGCTTATAACATCTCCGAAGTGGATGCCCCTGCTGGCCTGCGTTCCAGCCTGATTGCCATCGTCGGGATAGGTGTACTCTACCTGCTTTTGCGCCTTCTCTATCGTGATTGGCACGCGTCCGCTTTCGCATCATCCATCCTGGCGGCGCTTTTCTTTATTTATGGTCATGTGTATGACAAAGTGGCCGAAACGTGGACCATTCCTCACCAGACTGCTATCCAGTTGGCGTTGTGGGTTGTCCTCGCTGGGTTGGGACTGTTCTGGGCTGGTCGCGGCCGGACCTGGGTCCGGGGTGCAGCGCTAACGCTGAACATCGTTTCCCTTGGGTTGGTTGTCTACAGTCTCGGATCAGTGCTGGTCTTCTCGGCTCCGCATGTGAACGCCTCTGCTGTACCGGCAGACGACTATGCTCCGGTCAAGACGTTGACTGTCGCGGAAGGGGAAACCCCTCCGGATATCTATTACATCATCATTGATTCATATGGCCGTTCGGACCTGAACCAGAGCGCCTTCGATTATGACAACAGTGCTTTCCTGGCCCGGTTGGAGGAACTCGGCTTTTATGTGGCCGACTGTGCTCAGAGCAATTACAACCGCACTGATGTCTCGATGGCATCCTCTTTCAATTTGGATTATCTGCAAAATCTGGACGATGATTACCAGCCCGGCAGTACCACCCGCCGCACCCTGTGGGCATCGGTGGGACACAGCACAGTGCGTGCCAACCTGGAAGCCGCCGGGTACAAGACTGTGGCTTTTGCCACCGGTTTTGCCTGGAGCGAGATCGAAGACGCGGATGTGTATATTACCCCGCCGCCGTTCTGGTCTCAGATGACTGGCTTCGAGACCCTGCTCATCCGTACCACTCCGTTGCGTCACCTGGAAGACCTGG
>CAZRCR010000531.1:0-2535 GCA_964598615.1 uncultured Anaerolinea sp. | reverse complement strand
AGGCGGCCCAGCAGGCGCAGATTGCTGTCACGCAGGCCGAAGCTGCTCTGGCGCTGGTTGATGCACAGATCGCCAAGTTGACCGTCGCCGCTCCGATGGATGGCACCGTTCTGACCCGTGCCATCGAACCAGGCGAGACCGTTGCCGCGGGCGCCAAGGCTGTTACCCTGGGCGATCTCTCCAACCTGACCATTACTGTCTATGTGCCCGAAGACCGCTACGGTGAACTCTCCCTCGGCCAGACTGCCACCGTTAGTGTGGACTCGTTCCCCGGCGAGACGTTTACTGCCACCATCATCCACATTGCCGACCAGGCCGAGTTCACCCCGCGCAACGTTCAGACCGTGGAAGGGCGCGCCAGCACCGTGTTTGCGGTCAAGCTCCAGGTCCAGGACCCGGAAGGGAAACTGAAGCCCGGTATGCCTGCGGACGTTGTTTTCGGTGAATAGGAATTGGTCGGTTGTGCATAAGCGAGGCTGATATGAAAATCGCCGCGTTCGATTGGGCACGGATGAAAAATATCCAGAAAATCCACCGGGTTTTATACGCGCTTGGACTGGGGCCGCTGATTGGCAAGATTATCCTGCTCCTGACCACCAACGGGCGTAAAAGCGGGCAGCCGCGCGTTACACCGTTGCAATACGAAAAGATCGGTGAGAAATACTACCTTGGTTCGGCACGCGGTACGCGTTCGGACTGGTATAAAAATCTGGAAGCCGATCCCCGGCTCGAAGTCCGTGTGAAGAACCTGCATTTTCGCGGCATGGCGGAACTCGTCACGGACCGGTCCCGCATTGCGGACTTTCTTGAAGTGCGCATCCAGCGTCACCCGCATATGATGGGGCTGCTCATGCAAAAGGCCCACGGACTGCCCAAGCGCCCCAGTCGGGACCAACTTGAAGAATTGGCTGCTTCCGAAGCCATGGTTGTGATCACGCCACTGGAAACCCTATGAACCTTGTTTCTGCAATGCACTTGCGAAAAACATTTGGCAGCACCGTTGCTGTGGATGATGTGAATTTATCTATTGAAGCGGGCCAGATCTATGGTTTGGTTGGCTCGGATGGGGCGGGCAAGACCACCACCCTACGTTTGCTGGTGGGAGCGTTGCGGGCGGACGCGGGGGATGTGGCGGTTTGCGGCTTCGATGTGCGCCGTCAGGGTGAGCAAGCCCGGGCACAGATCGGTTACCTTTCGCAGCGTTTCTCCCTCTACGAAGATTTGACCGTTCTCGAGAACATCCGTTTTTTTGCCGAAATGCGCGGGCTGCGGCGTGACGAATGGTTGCCACGCTGTATGGAGATCCTTGATTTTGTCGGATTGTCCAATTTCAAGGACCGCCGCGCCGGTCAGCTCTCGGGCGGCATGAAACAGAAACTCGGCCTGGCATCGGCACTCGTTACCCGCCCGCATGTGCTCCTGCTCGACGAACCCACCACCGGCGTGGACCCGGTCACCCGGCAGGATTTCTGGCAGCTGGTGATCAAGCTGGTGGCTGCCCCTCTGACGCAGACGGGAGAAGCAAGGAATGAGACCGGAGTGGCGGTGCTGATCACCACCCCCTATATGGACGAGGCCACCCGCTGCCACCGCGTTGGCTTCATGCGCGGCGGCCAGATCATTGCCGAGGGAACGCCCTCGGAACTGCGCTATGCTCTTGAAGGGCGTATTCTGGAAGTGCGCGGCCCGTCACTGCCGCAAATCCGGGAAACTGTGCAAAAGCTCACTGGCGTGGAAGATGTACGCTTGTTTGGTGACAAACTGCACCTGCGTGTCTCTCCCGGCGCGGCGGATTCGGTCCTGGCAGCGGTATCGGACCGGGAACTTGGTTACCCGCTCGAAGCGCGCCCCATCCCCCCAACGCTGGAGGATGTGTTCATTATGCTCTCGGAGCAAAACCATGCCTGATCCAGTCGTCATTGCCCAAAACCTGACTCGCCGCTTTGGTAATTTCACTGCCGTGGATCACATCTCCTTCGAAGTGCAGCCGGGGGAGATCGTGGGCTACCTGGGGCCGAACGGTTGCGGAAAGACCACCACCATCCGCATGTTGCTCGGCCTGCTCGAACCGACCGAAGGTTCCGCCACCGTGCTTGGTTTCGATGCCTTCCGCCAAACGGAGGAAGTGCGTGCCCGGGCCGGGTACATGTCACAAAAGTTTGCCCTCTACGACGACCTGACCGTGGACGAAAACCTGACCTTCTACGGAGGCGTGTACGGGATTCGCGACAAAGCGCGCATTGCCGAGACCCTCTCCCTCGTCGGGTTGACAGGTCACGGGTCGGATCTTGCCCGGGAGCTTTCGGCGGGCTGGCGTCAGCGGTTGGCGCTTGCCATTGCCCTTGTCCACCAGCCGAAACTTCTCTTCCTCGACGAACCCACGTCCGGCGTCGACCCGATAGCCCGGCGTGTTTTCTGGGATCTGATCTACCAATTGGCGGAGGGCGGTGTGACAGTCTTTGTCACCACTCACTATATGGACGAAGCCGAGTATTGCGGAAGAGTGGGCATCATGCGGGACGGCAAACTATTGGC
>CAZRCR010000530.1:0-2535 GCA_964598615.1 uncultured Anaerolinea sp. | reverse complement strand
CGAGTTCGCCGCCCTGAACCTGGATCCGGCTACGCGTGACCGGGCGCTGGCGGCGTTGACGGAATTGCAGGTCCGTTTTCAGCGATAAGGCAACTCCCCGGAGTTTTCTCCGGGGAGTTTTTGTTCGTCAGGGGATCAGGCTCAAGACCGGGAGCAGGGTATATAGCCCAAGCTCCTGCAGGAGGCTGTCGCCGAAGGCGAAGATCAGGCCGATCGCGCCGAACAGGCAGCAACAAAGGACCACCACCACGATCAGAATGATAGCCCAGGTGGGAAATTTGGAAGGTTGCGCCGCCGGAGGCGGAGGGACGGGGGGCAGGGGTTCGTTCATGGCAATGGACTAGTAGGAATAGCTGCTGGTCGGGATGGCGAAGGGCAGGGTGATGATGCCAGCGAAGGCCAGAATGAAAATGCAGATGCCGCACAGTCCAACGGCCAGGGCGACGTATCCCAGGATCAGACCGGTCGTTGCCAGACCATTCCCGGTGACCATGCCGCCGCTGTTATTGATTTCCTTCTTCGCCATATGACCGGTGATGACGGCCACGATCGGGCCGATGACCGGCAGGATTTGCAGGAAGCCAACAATGCCTGCGATCAGGCTGATGATGGCCGTAGTGCTGGTGCGGGTGGTGGGTTGGGGATTCGGGTTATACATTTTATGTCTCCTTGAATTAGTAATAATACGATTGGTTGATTATATCCTGCCAGGGGATTAGTGTGATGCCCAGCAGGGGAAGAACGAACATGATGCACAACATGCTGACGGAGATCAGGATGCCGATCAGGGTCAGCACTCCTTGCAGAACAAAATAGGTTTTCAGGCTGCCCATCGAGCGCAGGAAGGCGAATTTGTCCCCGAACTGTGCTGCTGCCTCGATGTTGGAACCGGCCTGGAACATCAAAATTCCCATCCAGATCGGAAGCCAGGCAAAGAGAATGCCTACAATGGATAAAGCTTGGCCTACGCCGCTGATGATCGAGAGCACGCCCAAAAATTTCAGCCAGCCTTTAGCCTGATAGATGGCTACGCTCAACTGTTGTACTGTCTGACCGTCTTGTGCAGGAACTGGGTATGCCATGGAACCTCCGTATCTACGAATTGGCCTGACGCTTGCGCTGGGCGCGGCGGCGCAGCCACCAGATAATCAGGATGGCAAACAGGATGACGAACACCACCACCAGGACGGGCAATACGATGGATAGGATGGAAACCAGCGTGGCAATGATATCCTCTGCAATGCTGACCGGCACGTTGGCTGTGCCACCGGTAGTGGCAGTGATAGCCGGGCGTACCGCGGCAGCTTTGACTGTGTGTACGCCGCCTGCCACGAACAGGCCCAGGATGATGGCGAGTACTGGGCTCATATCAGTAATCACATTGGCACTGGCGGCGAATACGATTGCGCCTGCCGCCGGGCGGATGACCGTTTGGATGATATCGTTGATGTGATTGACTGCCGGGAATTTATCGGCCAGCATTTCGATGATGAGCAACACACCGATAACGATCAACACCCATGCATTTGCCAGCAGGTCGAAGGGACTGCTGAGCTTGATCCAGTCCGTATAGTGGGCAATCACACCCACCACCAGCAGCGGAATATAGGCATTCAACCCGGCGCTGGCTGACAACCCGAAGGCCGTCATGATTCCAAAAAGTGCTTCCATAAGAAAACCTCCAGAGCAAAACTAACCGAGGGGGAAGGCTCCCCACGTACCGGTGAAAAGGAAACGCGCTGCATCGATGATGCCAGTTTGCAAAATGGCGATCGTCAACCCGGCCAGCAAGGGGACCCACAGGTCACGCAGACGGGTGAACTTGTTATCCTGCTTCATGAGCATGACCCAGACAATGCAGTAAACCAGAGTCAGCAGCAACCAGACGCCCAGGACGCTGATGATGGCGGCCGGGTAAAGCACCCAAGGGCTTTCGGTCAACACTAGCAGGTCAAGAATGACCATCAGCAGAACCATGATCCCAAACCATTTCCAACCGAGAGCAGGCTTGGTTTCATCGCAATCGGCCCAGATGGACTGGTTGAAGGCCGGGAAGAGCATCACAGCCATGGCCAGTCCCATCCCGCTGCCGGTGAAAACCCGCAGAACGTTGTTCGGCACATACAGGTTGGGTATCTGTTCCAGGAAACCTGGACGAATTTGTTTGATCAGGTAAAGGTACGAATTGGCGCCATCCACTCCGAAAGCCAGGAAAAAGATCACCAGGATGGTAATGATGCCCCAGTGTGGACTCTTGCCGCGCTTCCAACTGGTCAGCGATTGGAGCACCAGACCGAGCACCGCACCCAGGTACATGCCTGAACAGCGGGCACATAAGGGGAGTTGATAATCACCGATGTGGAAAGAGCGCTCCGGGATACGATGGCAGACGGCATACCCGATCGCATCCACCTTCCCGAAAAAGCCGGGTGGTGTGCTGACGAGCCAACCGATAAAAACCAGTACTATGGCCGCAATGACGAAGTACTTTGAAACGGATTGAAATTTGTTGGGGGCGTTGTCGGGCATGATGTG
>CAZRCR010000529.1:0-2535 GCA_964598615.1 uncultured Anaerolinea sp. | reverse complement strand
CGATGTTTTTCAAGCGCCATATCTTTGTGAAAGTCTGGTTGGCACTTACCACCGTATTATCCGGGTAAGTTACATCGGTTACAAACAATGCCAAATTGCATGGGATGGCAGTGTATGTAGGTGTATAGTTTGGAGTATTGGTTGCGGTCGGTTGCGGGGTGTTGGTGGGGGTTTCAGGGGTTGGCGAAACATTCTGGGCCACGCGGGTCAGCTCTGCCGCCACAGTCTGGGCAGCTTGCGTAAAAGCGGCTCCCGGGTCCGACGTGCTTGGGGTTTCGCCTGTACCGGGGAGGTTGCAACCCACTAGGATCAACAAGACAAGAATAGAAACAAAAGCCAGCGATTTTTTCATAATTTTTCTCCTTCTCTCTGAAATTAGTTTAACAACATTGCCAGAGGGGGTCAATGGGAAAGACGGCATATTTCCCCCGAAAGTTCCAAATAAAAAAAGACGGCCGAAGCCGTCAAACGGAAAACAAAACGGGTTGATACGCTGGTCGTCGCCCATCGAAAAGCAGGAAGGGCGCAGCACGATCAGCCAGAATACCGAGCTTTTTGAGCATGGTCACATCGCGAATGTTGGATTGCCGACGGGCTTGCAGGATGGCATCCGCTCCCTTAGCGCCAATCCCCGGGACGCGCATCAGGACTTGCCGTTCGGCCCGATTGACTTCTATCGGTGTCTCGGAGAGATTCTTCTGCGCCCAAGCCAGTTTGGGGTCGGTCTGGACCGGGAGCCGGCCATCGGTCTCGAAGGGCAGTTCCTCCACATCGAATCCGTAATCCCGGAGCAGGAACGATGCCTGGTACAGGCGATGTTCGCGGATTGGCAGGGTGGGTGCCTGGTTCTCCAGTGGCGTATCAGGAATGGGGTTGAAGGCCGAGAAATAGGTCCGGCGCAGGCCAAGGCGGCGGTACAGGTAATCGGTGGTGGAGAGCAGTTCGAGGTCCGATTCGCCTGCCCCGCCGGCTACGAACTGGGTCACGGACGACGGCCAGCGTCCCTTCCAGCCTTTATAAGCAGGTTGGGCGCGGCGGATCTCTTCCATCCATTTTAGTGGCTGAAGCAGTTCGTCTATGAATTGCTTATGTGGGGCGAGATTGCGCAGGCGCTTATCGTTGGGCGCTTCGAGATTGACCGAGACCCTGTCGGCCAGTTGCATGGCGCGCTCCACTTGGGCGCGTTCGGAGCCGGGCATGACCTTGAGATGGATGTAGCCCCGGAAGCCGAGCTTAAACCGCAGGATCTCGGCGGTGTCAAGTAGCTTGTCCTGTGAGCGGATACCGCCGCCCGTCATGCCGGAGCTCAGGAACACACCCTCGGCGATGCCCTTTGTGGCGAGCATCATGAACAGGCAGGCGAACTCGTCTGGCTGGAAGGTAGCGCGGCGGAAATCTCGCCCGGCCCGGAAGGGACAGTAATAACAATCCCGTTCGCAGGCAGAGGTGAGCAGGGTTTTCAGTAATTTGATTTTTTGACCGTTGGGAAGTACCGCCGGGTGGACGAAGACCGCGTCGGGGCAATTCTCGGTTCTGTCGAGATAGGGTGTGCCCAGCGGAGTGTGGTCTTCCGCCGGTTCGAATGCCATCTGTTCACTCAAGGCTTTCAGCCGGACAATATCATCCATACCTTGATTATAGAACAGATATTCTAATTGTCAAGCCACAGCGCAGTATTAATTTGAGCCTGTATTGACCCACACTGTCATCTGTGACGGTCCACGATTGCCCCACAGGAAGTAGGGGATGAAGGTCAAAGGCTGGCCCGCGAGGGTTTTTCCTGTGATGACTACGGCACCACCCAACAAGTTTTCCCGATATTCGTGCTCCAGGCTGCCAGGATCGAGGCGGGCAGTGAAGATATCTACATCTTGGTTGTCCACGCTTTCAAGGCAGTAGACCAGCGGGCCGCGCGTGACCGCCACTTTGCCACGGTGCCCGCGGACCTTGCTGGATGCGCGCCGCAGGGTGATTGGCATTTTGAATGCCACAGTTATTTTTTCATCCAGTCCCCAGGTCTGTATATCGGTGCTGGACGTAAACGCAGCCTCGTGCGGCTGGTAACCCGATGCCGCTGGTTCTATTTCTGATGCAATTTCAAGCCGGAGATATTCTGCATGCTCGCGTTTGGAGTCGTATGTGATGAAGGTCTCCTCTGCCCAGGACGGGAGACGGAATTTGATCACAAATGGCGGTTTTTCCTTGCTATGTGCCTGGAAAGCCTTGATCTTCAGCTCTGCTGTTCCGTGCCAAGGTAAGCCGGATTGCATGTCAATATGAACACCAGCGGTTTGCCCGTTGGCAAGCGGCATCAGCAGGTTGAAAAGATTGCTGCCGAAATACTGGTGAACTGTCAGTTCGCCCGGTTTGACCGAGTAGATGTAATCGCCCAGGCTGGCCCATGTGCGCGACAGGTTGGATGGACAGCATGGAACAGCGAACCAGGGACGGCGTTCCACGCCGCTGTGGCAGCAAAGAGGGTTATTGTAGAAATACGCATCCCCGTCTGCTCCCATGCCAACCGATGCGGCGTTG
>CAZRCR010000528.1:0-2540 GCA_964598615.1 uncultured Anaerolinea sp. | reverse complement strand
TGCGTATAGAAGTACAAAGTGGCTAATCCTCGTCGTCCCTTACGGCTCAATGTCGGATTCCTGATCAATTCCCCGATCGGCACGAGCCGTGATTTTAATTTCGATTTCGAAAAGATGCGCCTGGGGGAAGACCTGGTCGTGCATGAGTTCGTCGGCACGGCGCGCTTCGACCGCACCCCGCAGGGCCTGCTCCTGCAGGGAGATTTTTCCGCCCAGACCACGCTCGAATGCGTGCGCTGTCTCGAAGACTACACCCATACCCTGAAGTGGACGTTCACCGACCTGTACGCGTTCGATGAGCGTTCGCTGTCCGAGTCCAACCTGCTCGTGCCGGAGGACAAACAGATCGACCTCGAGCCGCTGCTGCGCGAGTACGCCCTGCTCGAGTTCCCCATCAGCCCGATCTGCAGGCCCGACTGTAAAGGCCTGTGCCCGGTCTGCGGCGAGAACCTGAACCAGACCGATTGCGGTCACCGTCCCGAGACTGACTCACCGTTCTCGGTCTTGAAAGACCTGTTGAAATAGATGCGCCCGGAGGAGGGTCATTGATGGCGCCGGAACGACACCGCAAGTACGAACTCATCGACATGCTTCTGGAGAAGGCCTCTGTGCAGGGTTACCTGACCACGGATGACCTTCTCGAAGTGTCACCCGAAGTGGGGGAGGATACCGAGCGGCTTTCGGTCATCATGCTGGCCCTGCGCCACCGCGGGGTGGATGTGGTCGATCCGGAGGCGTTCGAAGCCGCGCCCGTGGCGGATGTAATCCCCGAGGGGGAAATCTGGAGCGAGCCCGAACCTGATACCAGCGATGTCCACAGCGACACGGTGGGCATGTATCTCAAGGAAATGTCGCGCGTACCCCTGCTGAAAGCGGACGAGGAGTTCGAACTGGCGATCCGCATCGAGGATGGCCGCCAAGCCAAGGCGGACCTGCTACGCGGGGTTGCACGCCCACGGACCCTGGAACGGGCGCGGCTCGAGGCCCTGGTGCAGGACGGCCTGCTGGCCCGCGACCATCTCATCAAGGCCAACACCCGCCTGGTGGTCTCGGTGGCGAAAAAGTACATGGGCCGCGGCGTGCCGTTCCTGGACCTGATCCAGGAGGGCAACCTGGGGCTGATGAAAGCCGTCGAGAAATATGACGTGCACAAGGGCTTCCGCTTTTCCACGTATGCCACCTGGTGG
The DNA here is from genome assembly GCA_964598615.1 of uncultured Anaerolinea sp. Lineage (GTDB taxonomy): Bacteria > Chloroflexota > Anaerolineae > Anaerolineales > Villigracilaceae > UBA877. Next base: position 1,353 of record CAZRCR010000528.1, on the reverse strand, counting down.
ATCCGCCAGACGATCTCGCGCTCCATCGCGGACCAGGCGCGCACGATCCGCGTGCCCGTGCACATGACCGACCGCATCCGCCAGATCTACAAAGCCACCCATGAGCTCGAACAGCGGCTGGGACGCGTCCCTTCGGCGGAGGAACTGGCCGCCGAACTGCATCTGGACCCGGAGCGCGTGCGTTGGATCATGCAGGTCTCGTGGACGCCGCTCTCGCTGGAAAGCCCCGTGGGCGATGACGAGGAGTCCGAACTCGGCCAGTTCATCGAGGATGAGCAGACCCCTTCGCCGATGCAGTGCGCCTACGAGTCGATGCTGCGGGAAAAGATCGACGAGGTGCTCGGCTCGCTGACGCCGCGCGAGGCGCGTGTGCTGCGCCTGCGCTTCGGGTTGGATACGGGCGTGGCCTATACGCTGGAGGAAGTGGGCGAGAAGTTCGGGCTGACGCGCGAGCGCATCCGCCAGATCGAGGGGAAAGCGTTGCGGAGATTACGCCATCCGCGGCGGGCGAGGCAGTTGAAGGAGTATTTGTAGCACAAATCGAATTCTTTTCTGAGGAGGGTATTGCGATGTCTGCAATTAGAAAATCCTTTTTGTTCATCATTCTCTGTTCACTTCTCGTTGGTTGTGATGTGGTTTCACCTACTACACAACCAACACTGACTTCTACAGTTTTGCCAGTTTCAACTGACTTTCCAACAAAAATACCAACGCAGACTGCATCGCCTACTCCAGCCCTGGAAGGTAATCTGCTGGCTTATCTCAGTACCCGTGCTGGGCGTAATCAGATTTTTACAGCCAATCTCGAAGACGGAACACAGAATCAAATCACTGCTAGTCAATGGAGTGTTTACCAGTTGAATTGGACGCCCGATGGCAGAAGTATAATTTTTGGGGCGAATATGGGAGAATACTATGCCATTTTTTCGGTTGATTGGAATGGTGATAATCTGCTCAATCTTTCCGGCGTTGAGGATAGTATTGATGGTGAAGATAATTTAGATGATTGGTATCCATCACTATCTCCTGATGGAACCAAGATCGCTTATTTTTCGCGCGTGGCTGGGTATTGGGCTTTGTATACGATGAAAATTGATGGAACAGGTCGTAAAAGATTAACCGATAACACTGTGTATGAAAGTTTGGCAACTTGGTCACCTGATGGAAATTATCTTGCTTTTAATGTTTGGCATAATACTATGCAACCGCCTTTTATTGCATCTGTGGGGGTGAATGGTGAAAATTACACCGAATTATCTCTTGGAGAGTTGGGTGACCATTCTCCCAAATGGTCCCCAGATGGAAGCTCCATTTTATTTATTACTATCAATAGCGACGGGGCGCAAATTTATA
>CAZRCR010000527.1:0-2540 GCA_964598615.1 uncultured Anaerolinea sp. | reverse complement strand
CCACATCATGCTGCGCCACCAGTTTGGTGGCCACCAGTCCGAAGGTCGGGGCAAGTACGCCCTTGCTGACGCGCAGCGCCACCGGTACGCGGATGACCTTTACGCCATCCATCGTCTCTTCCAGCGGCAGGGATTTGTCATATTGCGTGGTCATGACCGTAACTTGGTGGCCGCGGCGCACAAAAGCGCGCGCCAGGCGCTCGGCATAGATCGTCAGACCGGAGGTGTGAGGACGCTAGTATGTGAGAACGGTCAGGATTTTCATGGCAGATTCGCTCCGCAAAGGTCAGCAGTAGTGGTTGTGGGTAATATCGCAGTACAGCCCGGCATGTTCACAGTCGGCGCATTCAAGTTGCAAGGTGGCATGGGTGATGCCATACTTGCGAGCCAGCATCTCCCCCACCGTGTTCTGCAGCCGTGCTCCCGCGCTGACCGGCACATCGTCCGTGACGAGGTGCGCCGAAAGGGTGCGCAGGGACTGGGTGATGCTCCAAACATGCAAGTCGTGGACGCCATGCACACCTTCCACCGCCAGCACATCACGCTGGAGGGCATTCATATCGACATCGCGCGGAGTCGATTCCATCAGGATCTGCACCGACTCGCGCAGGATACCCCAGGCATTCCAAAGGATGAGGAAACCAATCAGTACACTAACGAGCGGATCGAGCCAGTTCCAATCCGTAAAGCGGATGATGATCCCGGCAATGACCGCTCCCACTGTGGAGAGCACGTCGCCCATCAGGTGCAGGAAGGCACTCTTGAGATTCAGGTCATGTTCCGAACCGCGCCGGACCAGCAGAGCGGTCACCAGATTGACAGCCACGGCAGCCACGCCGACCCAGATCAACACGTCCGCCTGCACTTCGGGCGGAGTGACGAAACGCTTGTAGGCTTCGTAGAAGATGCCCAGAGCAATCAACACCAGCGTGGTGGAATTGACAAGTGCAACGAGGATGCCAGCGCGATGGTAACCATACGTCTTGCCGGAATGCGCCGGTTTGGTCATGATCCACAACGCCCACCAGGTAAGCGCCAGAGCAAGCACATCGGTGAAATTGTGCGCTGCATCGGTCAGCAGAGCCAGGGAGTTGGAGAAAAGGCCGGCTACTATCTCGACAACGACGAACACCAGGGTAATCCCCAGCGAAAGTGCCAGCCTGCGCACCGTGGAACGGGTCAGGTCTTGGATGTGGACATGGGTATGAGAGTGTTCTTGTGACATAGGACAGGACGAGCCGATTATAACCCACCTGTGGATAGAGAAATCCCGCGAAGACTTCGCGGGATGGTTAGAGCAGATTAAGAGAATTCAGGAGTTTATTGGTGGAACGGGTCCACATCCGGGTTCGTACCCGCCCATTTGCAGGCCGCAGTGCTGAACTGGTTGCAACGCATCCCCAGAGAGCAACGCTGGGCTGCCACACGCGGCGGATCGGGGAGGAAGTCGATCGGGTAGAGCATTTCGCTCTCCAGGGCCACTTCCTGACCGACATGTTCACAATAACAAACTTGCGTTACTTCCCATTTACGTTCTGCCATTAAGCACCTCCGTTAGTTACCACTAAAGTGTAGACCAGGGATTTTCCTTTTGCCAGTGACAGGCATCCTCCAGCGGCGTGACAAAGCGCGCATTTTGGATAGCAAAAGTCTGAATAATTATAGCACTTTTATTCCTGGGCCGGATCGTGCGGCTCGGCTTCAATGATCACATCGGTGACAGGTTCCTCGTCCGGTTCTCGCCAGGAACCGTCCACCACGCCGCTCAAGGCATTGGTGTGTTCTTTGACCACTTCATCCGGGCAAAGCGATACAAAGAGCGTGGTGCCCAGCCACAGGATGGCAGCATCGTCCAGTGCGCCGATGACCGGCAGCGCCAGCCCCGGAGCCAGGTCGATCGGGGAGACCAGGTAAACCAACGCCCCCACGGGCAGGAGTTTCAGGAAGAAACTGACACGCTTGTCCCCCATCAGCCGCCAGATGAGCTTGACGCGCTGGATCAGGTCCTGAAAGAAACCGGTATTTTGCGCATTGATCAGGTCACGTTTTTCAGCCATTTTATTTTCCTGTCCTTTTCTGGAATGCAGGCTTCAGTCTGCGGTAAAGTCCACACTCCAATTATATAAAGTCGAGCGCCGAAAGGGAACCATCCGCAGACGCGCCGTCGATCCACAGATGTTGATATATACGCAGAATGCGTTGACCGGATTCTGCCACAAAATCATCCATTTCGCGTGCTGTCAGGTAAATGTAATTCCGCTGGCATGCCTTTTGCATGTCATCCGCGTCGGTGTAAAAATGCTGGATATACTCCACCCGCTGGCGCACCGCCTCCAGCGGCAGGAACTCTAACCCACCGGTCTCTGCCTCGGCCCGCAGGAAGACACGCTGGAACAGGCTATCGGGATGGTCATGGACATAGAGAAAATCCAGGCCGTACAGGTCCCCCTTGATCCTCCAGATGAACTCCGGATCGGTGGCGAACTCGGCCGCATACCGTGCCCGCAGCGGACGGTTGAACCGCACATTCCACAGGTTAT
>CAZRCR010000526.1:0-2542 GCA_964598615.1 uncultured Anaerolinea sp. | reverse complement strand
CAAGAGCGCTAAGGATAAAAGATTTTCCTCGCGATCTTTGCGGTCTTGGGAGTTCGATTAGCTTCGCTCTCCCAAATTCAGCATCAAAGGAACCCAGCATGGCAGAATCCAAGTCCGGTATCCAGATCAGCAAGAAAGCCTTCATCCAGGCAGTGGTCATCATCTTCGTCCTGATGATGGCCGCGGGAATCATGACCCGTCTCGTCCCGGCAGGGCAATATGCCCGCGTGGAAGTGGATGGACGGCAAATCATAGACGCCACATCCTATACCCCAATTGAGCGCCCGAACTATCCCATCTGGCGCTGGTTCACCGCTCCGTTCGAGATCTTCGCCGCCAGCGGGAATGCAACCGTGATCGGCCTGATCACATTCATCGTGCTGGTGGGCATTGCCTTTGCCGTAATGGACAAAAGCGGCATCCTCGGTTACGTGGTCCAAAGCATCGTAAAGAAATTTGGGGTAAAGAAGTATATCCTGCTGTTAGTGCTAACCTTTTTCTTCATGGCACTGGGCGGATTCTTCGGCATTCTCGAGGAAGTCGTGCCGCTGGTGCCGATCATCATTGCCCTATGCTTCTCCCTCGGCTGGGACACGCTGACCGGCCTGGGCATTTCCATCCTCGCCACCAACGTTGGCTTCTCATCGGCAGTCTTCAACTTCTTCACCATTGGCACCGCCCAGCGGCTGGCCGGCCTGCCGCTCTGGTCAGGATGGGGGCCACGCGTAATCCTGTTCTTCGTGACATACACCATTCTGTCCACCTTCCTGGTGCGCTACGCCAAACGTGTGGAACGCAACCCGGAGAAATCGCCCGTCTTCAAGGAAGACCAGGCCGAAAAGATCAAGTATGGGGCCTTCAAGGTGGATGAATCCACAGCCAGCGATCCGCGCATGAAACGCGCCGCCATCTTCATGGGCATATTCTTCGTGCTGGTGCTGATCTCTTCAATCGTCTTTTCCATAGTGGAGTCCCTTTCGGACCTGGCCCTGCCAGTTTCCGGTCTGCTCTTCGTGATCGGCGGGGTGGGAGCAGCGCTCATCGCCGGGATCGGTAAAAATGCCGGGAAGGCTGTCTGGGACGGGTTCCTGGGGATTGCCCCGGCCATTCCCCTGCTGATGATGGCCGCCAGTGTGAAACACATCATTGCTTCGGGCGGCATTCTCGATACGCTCCTGAACTGGGCCTCGGGCATCTTCTCTGGCACCAGCCCCTTCGTTTCGTCACTCATCATCTACGGGCTGACACTGGTGCTGGAACTCTTCGTCACATCCGGATCAGCCAAAGCACTGCTGGTCATTCCCATTCTCATGCCTCTGGCCGACCTAGTGGGCGTCAACCGGCAGATCGCCGTCAGTGCCTACACCTTCGGCGACGGATTCTCGAATCTGGTCTACCCCACCAATGCATTGCTGCTCATCACTTTGAGTTTGACGGTCGTTCCTTATCACAAGTGGTTCAAGTGGGTGCTGCGCCTGTGGCCGTGGATCATCGCCGCAACGGTGGTTTTCCTGGCAATAGCCGTGGCCATCAACTACGGACCGTTCTAAACCCTGTAAATGCTCTCGCCGCCGTCCCCGGCGGCGAGGGTTTCCCCAACCATCTGGAGTCGATGATGTCCCAATACTTCCTGTACGACTATACCGGTAATCCTTTTGTCCTGTTCGGTACGTGGCACCTGGTTTCCATTGCCTTCTTTGTTCTGCTCAACTTTGCCCTTTTGGGCTTCCGAAAGACATCCGAGAAAACGCGCAAAGCCGTCCGCATCACGATGGCAATCATCCTGTGGGTCAACGAGGCCGCCTGGCACGTCTGGAACCTGTACTGGGGTCACTGGAACGTTCAGACCATGCTGCCGCTGCACGTTTGCTCGATCATGATCTGGCTGGCCGGGTTCATGCTTATTTTCAAGAATTACCGCATCTACGAATTTGCCTATTTCATGGGCATCAGCGGCGCATTGCAAGCCTTCCTGACCCCTGACGCGGGCATCTATGGCTTTCCCCACTTCCGCGTTCTCCAAACCCAGATCGCCCACGGAATGCTCATCACGGCCACAATCTTTATGACCACAGTGGAGGGCATGCGGCCTACCTGGAAATCGTTCTGGCGTGTGGTGGTTGGAGCGAACATCGCCATGGTGGCGGTTTTCTGCATCAATCTATTGCTGGGTAGCAATTACATGATGTTGAATGGCAAACCTGCCACCGCAAGCCTGCTGAACGTGCTCCCTGACTGGCCCTGGTATATCCCCTTCCTGGAACTGATCGGTTTTGTGATGTTCCTGCTTTTGTATCTCCCCTTCATCGTCAAAGATGCAAAAGCAAAGAAGAAAACCACCGTATAAAAAACCTGAACCCGTTGAAAAACGGGTTTTTTATTCCCCCAAATGCGGTATTTGAAAAAAGATTTTCCAACCCTATAATTGGATTACATCGTTGGACAAATCCATGCGTATGATATAGCAGTGATTGCCGACTGATAACTCCGGGATAGTTTCGCCCGCGGCATTCCTACTATAATCTTCCCGAAGGAGTACAAA
>CAZRCR010000525.1:0-2546 GCA_964598615.1 uncultured Anaerolinea sp. | reverse complement strand
GCTTCGTTATCACCCGTATATGCTACCATTTCCAAGCTTCAAGCGAAAGTCCTAACCAAAAGAAATTCAGCCTTCCACCGGGAAGTAGCATAACCCTGCCGTGCCTGGCCCGGTGTGGACCATCAAAGCCGGGGTTAGTTCAGCCACGAACGACTCTACAACTTCCACCTTTGACTCCACCATCGATTTAAGCCGTTCCACTTCCTGCCTGGCCCCCGCATGAACATAGGCGATCTTGACCTTCGCCTTGCCGACCGTTTCGCCCACTTTCTCGGCGATTGCCTGGTACGCACCACCGCGGCTGCGAGCGATCCCCACCGGCACAATGGTTCCATCATCCATGCCGATGAGTGGCTTGATGTTCAGCAGAGAACCGAGCAGGTTGGTGGCTTTGCCAATACGTCCGCCCATGTAGAGATACTTGAGCGTATCCGCCGTTTGGATCATGTGCGTAACGGGGATCATGCCGCGCACTTTCGCCACAATGGCATCCAGCCGGGAGCCCCTTCCCGCTTCACGCGCCGCTTCGATTGCCATCCAGCCCTGGCAGAGCGATACATTACGCGTGTCGATCACCTCGATATGGATCTCCGGCGCGGTTTCCTGCATCATGGACTGCGCCACGGTGGCCGCCTGGTAGGCTCCGCTGCCCTGCGAGGTCATGTGAATGCTGACGATCTCATCATGTCCGGCTTCCGCCAGGCCCTGATAGGCTTCGAAATAGTCACCGGGTCCGGGGCTGGCGGTGGTGGGCAGCACGCGCGCGGTGATGAGCCAGTTCAGGAACTCATCCCGTTTTGCCGTCACCAGGTCACGCAGCACTTCCTGTCCGCGGTGGATGTAATAGGCCACCGTGCGAATCCTCAATTCCTCCAGCATCGGTTCCGGAATACTGGCTGTGCTATCGGTCAGAATGGCAACTGATTTGGACATGATATGCTCCTTCTCGAACTCATTGTACAGACCACAGGTTAACTGTGCATAAAAACAACCTGTAAATTGGCTATCAATCCCCATGGCACGGATTTCCCAAAACAAAACAAGACGCGCGGACACAGGCGCGTCTTGTTTCTTGCGTTCCGTTTCAAACTATTTCACGAGATCCTGATACTCGGGATGCTTCTGGATATATCCGGCAATAAACGAGCACAACGGGACCACCAGCAGGTTTTGCGCCCGTGCATAGTCCAACCCGGCACGCGCCAGCAGGGAACCGATCCCCTGCCCCCCAAGCGCTTCCGGGACACCGGTGTGGGTGAAGACAATCTTGCCATCCGCCAGCTGATATTCCAGCACAGCCAGGTGGCCATCCTTTTCGAGTTGGAAACGTTTGTCCTGCTGATTATGAGTAACGGGCAAGGGATTGGTCATAGGATACTCCTTCGGGTGAATTAATTCGATTTTTGGCGCGCCAGATCAAGGGTCTCCACAGCGTGACGCAGGTGCGGGACGACAATGCTGCCGCCCACCACCAGCGCCACGTTGAAGGCTTCGTACAGTTCATCATCCTTCCAGCCAGCATCCACGCATTGCAGGATGTGATAGTCGATACAGTCGTTGCAGCGCAGTACCATCGAGGCCACCAGCCCAAGCAATTCCTTCTCTCTGGCAGGCAGGGCGCCGTCCTTATAGGCCATCGTGTCCAGGTTGAAGAAACGCTTGATGCCGAGATGGTCGATCTCCAGGATGCGTTCGTTCATGCGGGCCCGGGAGGCTTCGAAATCATCCAAACGTGACATAGCACCTCCGAATTTCTGCCATTCTACCAGCATTTCAGCATTGACTCCCGCCACCCTTTTCTTTACAATGCCATTGTGGATAAACCCTGTCTCCAATCCCGAACACCGCTGACCTATTACGGGGGCTTTTTCCGGCCGGATCACGACCCGCCGTTTGCATCGTAACGGACTTTGGGTCTGCTCGCGTTTTACAACGCATTTCCACACTTTATCCGTTTCCCCTTGCCCTTTCTCCCGGAGGAAAAATGACCGCTTTACCGTTCGTTTCCAAGCGCGCCCCTGTCTTTGCCGACGTTCCCGACGAAAAATGGAACGATTGGCGCTGGCAGTTAAGTCACCGTCTGAACTCGGCGGAAGAAATCGAAAAAGTCATCCACCTGACCGACTCGGAACGCAAAGCCCTCAGCACGGCCAACCTGTTCCGCGTGGATGTGACCCCTTACTTCATCTCCCTGATCGATCCGAACGACCCCGACGACCCCATCCGCAAGCAGATCATCCCCACCGACTGCGAGATGGAAGCCTTCACCGCCGAAATGGAGGACTCGCTCGCCGAGGACCGTCACTCGCCTGTGCCCGGTCTCGTCCATCGTTATCCGGACCGGGTGCTGATGCTCGTCACAACCCAGTGCGCATCCTACTGCCGCTACTGCACGCGCGCCCGCATCGTCGGCGACCCGACTGCCACCTTCAAGCGCGAAGAGTTCGACATGCAGATCGACTACCTGAAGCGCACCCCCCAGGTGCGCGATGTGCTGCTCTCGGGCGGCGACCCGCTGACCCTGGCGCCGAAACTGCTCGAAGACC
>CAZRCR010000524.1:0-2546 GCA_964598615.1 uncultured Anaerolinea sp. | reverse complement strand
CCGGGCGCGAGGTGTACAAAGATGTGGGCATGACCGGCGAGATCACCCTGCGCGGGCGGGTCATGCCCATCGGCGGTGTACGCGAGAAGGTGCTGGCTGCCCACCGCGCCGGGTTGAAAGTGGTGCTCCTGCCCGAGAAGAACATCAAGGACCTGGTGGATGTGCCCAAGAAGGTGCGCGAAGACCTGAAGATCATCCCGGTCACGCACATGGACCAGGTGCTCGACATCGCCATCGCCCCGGAACAGGTCATCGAGGCCCCCCGTCCGCGCCGCCGGGCGGAAGAACAGCAGCAGGAAGAAGAATAAAAACGTAAAACGCAAAACGTAAAGCACAAACATACGTTTTGCGTTTTACGTTTTAGCACCAATGCATCACACGGTTCCAGAGAGAATTACCATGTCATCCTCCCTCAAAAACAAGATCATCCTTATTACCGGCGCATCCTCCGGCTTCGGGGCTGATGCTGCCAAACTGTTCGCCAGGGAAGGCGCAACGGTCGTGCTGGCCGCCCGGCGCATGAACCGTCTGACCGAACTCGCCAGGCAGATCATCGCCGCGGGCGGACAGGCCTCCGCCGTGGCCGTGGATGTGACCGAGCAATCCCAGATCGAAGATATGGTGCAGACCGTCATCGACCACTACGGGCGCATCGACATCCTTTTCAACAACGCCGGCTTTGGCCGCCTTGACTGGCTCGAAAACATGGACCCCGGCCGCGACATCGAAACGCAGATCGCCGTCAACCTGACCGGCCTGATCCAGGTCACGCGCGCCGTCCTGCCGCACATGTACCGTCAGGGTTCCGGGCACATCATCCACATGTCATCGGTGGCGGGCCATATCGCCGCGCCCACTTACAGCATCTACTCGGCTACCAAATACGGCGTGCGCGCCTTCACCGACGCCCTGCGCCGCGAGGCCGCCCCGTTCGGGGTCAAGGTTTCGGGCATCTACCCCGGCCCCGCCGCCACCGAATTCGGCGAGCATACCGGCACCGGCCCGGTCAAGAGCAAGATGAAACTGTCCAAATTCCTGACGATGACCTCCGAAACGGTCGCCCGCCGGACCGTGCGGCTGGCGCGCCACCCACGCCGCGCCGTCATCCTGCCGTGGTATTACCGTCTCGCCTTCTTCTTCGATCACCTCACCCCCGGCCTGGTGGACTGGTTCTTGAAGGTGACGTTCGTCAAGCGTTTTCACAAGATCGGTTAATGGTCAATTGAAAATCCATTAACCATTAACAATCAACCATCTGGAGAAAAAATGACCCCTGCCCGCCTGACCCACCTTTCCGCCACACTCCGGACCTCCGGCCTGGACGCCCTGGCCCTGAACCCGTCTCCTTCCCTGGTCTACCTGACCGGGCTGCACTTCCACCTGATGGAACGGCCCACCGTCGTCATCTTCAGCGCGGACCAGCCGCCGGTGATCATCCTGCCGGAGCTGGAAATGCTCAAAGTGCGCGAACTGCCGTACGAAGTGAAAGCCTTCCCTTATGGCGAAAACCCGCTCGAGTGGGGACAGGTGTTCCGCAACGCGGTCAAGTCGCTGGGTCTGGACGGCAAGCGCATCGGTATGGAGCCGCGCGCCATGCGCCTGCTGGAATACGAGTTCGTCCACAACGCCGCACCCGCCGCAGCCTTCCCCGACGCTTCGGATGTGGTCAGCCGGTTGCGGGTCCATAAGGACGCGGACGAAGTCGCTGCCATGCGCAAGGCCGTCAAGTGTGCCCAGTCCGCGCTGGAAGCGACCATCCCCCTGATCAAAGTCGGCATGACCGAGAAGGAACTGGCCGCCGAACTGGTGGTGCAGTTGCTCCGGCACGGGTCGCAGTCCGAACTGGCCTTCGCCCCCATCATCTCGGGCGGACCCAACAGCGCCAACCCGCACGCCACCCCCTCCGACCGGAAGCTCCAGCCCGGCGACCTGCTGGTGGTGGACTGGGGCGCGCTGGTGGACGGCTACGTCTCGGACCTGACCCGCACCTTCGCGGTGGGCGAGGTGGATGCCGAGTACCACAAGATTCACCGCATCGTGCAGGAAGCCAACGCCGCCGGGCGGGCCGCCAGCCAGCCGGGTGTGCCCTGCGCCAACGTGGATATCGCCGCCCGGTCAGTGATCGAGAAATCTGGGTATGGGTCGTACTTCACACACCGCACCGGTCACGGCATTGGCATGGAAGGTCACGAGGACCCGTACATGCGCGGCGACAACCTGCAAATCCTCGAGCCGGGCATGGCTTTCACGGTCGAGCCGGGCATCTACCTGCCGGGCCGCAACGGGGTGCGTATCGAAGACAATATGGTCATCGCGGAGAATGGCGCGGAGTGCCTGAGCGATATGCCGCGCGAGATACGGGTGGTTGGGTAACCTAATGAATGGTGCAGGGGCACGACATGTCGTGCCCCTGCTTGTTGTTCGTCGCTTTGCTCTCATGACCTACTTCCCCGCTTCTGAATTCGATGACTGGGCCGAGACCTATGATCATTCAATCGCGATCGACCAGTTCCCCTTGTACGGCTACCAGGATCTGATGCAAGAGA
>CAZRCR010000523.1:0-2547 GCA_964598615.1 uncultured Anaerolinea sp. | reverse complement strand
CGACGAGGAGCCTTCGGTCTATATGATCGTCCATGTGGCGGATGCCAATAAGATCGATGATGCCGAGAAACAGATTGCTGCCTATCTGCGTCAGCGGCACAATATCCTGCCCGACGAGACCGGTGCCTACCCTGACGATTTCGATATGACCACCCGCAAAGATATTCTCGGCCAGCAGCAGGAAGCAGCGCGGACCTTTTCCCTGCTATTGGCAGCCCTGGCATCCATCTCGCTGGTGGTGGGCGGGATTGGCATCATGAATGTCATGCTCGTCAGCGTAACCGAACGGACACGCGAGATCGGCGTGCGCATGGCGGTCGGGGCGTCCAGCCGGGATGTGGTCTTGCAGTTCCTGCTCGAATCGGTGCTGATCAGCCTTTCTGGTGGAGCGGCAGGCGTGGTGGCCGGTATTCTGATCATCCCGCTGGCTGCATCCCTCAACCAGGGGATGGCGCTGCTTTTGCCAGGCAGCATCCCGCTGGCTTTTGGGGTGGCCCTGCTCACCGGGGTTCTCTTTGGCCTCTATCCAGCCCTGCGGGCGGCGCGTCTGGACCCCATCGAAGCTCTGCGCTACGAATAACATGACGTTGCAGTTCCTCAATTTCGACAACTCCTCCAGTTGGGTTATCGGAGCAGTCGGAAAAAACAGAAGCAGACGCCTACATGGCTCACATATTCTTAATTTCAAAATAAGGAGATAAACAATATGGAACAGAACATGGAACCAAAGTTCGAAATGAAGCCCCCGAAAAAGAAGAAGGGTATCATTATCCTTTGCGTCTTTCTGGGCATAATGGTTGTGGCGGCCGCCTTCCTCGGCGGACGACTGCTCAACGGGGGAGAAAATCCGTTGGGAACCATTCTCTTTGGGGATGGTGGCATGACCTCAGCCTCTGTAGAATTTGTGCAGGCATCTGAGTTGCCCACAACCCTGCCGGATGTGGAAGGCATCTTCGTTGACCGTCAAGACAATACCATCACTGTCCAGGAATACTCGACGGATGCAAGTGGGGGCACTGGTGGTGGTGTGGCGATCAGTGCATCCGGGGATACGGAGAGGGTGAACCTGCCAGGGGCCAGCGATGGTCCCAAAGTGGAAGTGGTTGTAACAGATGATACCCGTATCTACGTCGACGCCACCTCGTACGATTTTGAACCTGGTGATCAACCCCAAGTTATTGAGCAGGTTGTGATACTGGCATTGCTCGATGACCTGAGTCTGAACGGGGCGATCGCAGTCTGGGGCCGCAAGTCTGGTGATCGGGTAATTGCTGACATTATCATGTACTGGAAGTAGGGTTTCCTGCTTGGGCTTTGGACACAAGTCCGTTTGCCGTGGATTGTACGATTCTCACAAAGAAGCGAGAGCAAAAAGACCGTGTAATTCACGGCGACTCGTTCCAAAACATTCTTGTTTTGTGGCTTGTCTAAATATCCATTTCTGTATCTTGACAGGGCAGCCGAATAGGATAGGCTTAATACGATCTGGAGGTACTTATGAGTTTCAATTCCATCCGCTGGCGTCTGCCGGTCAGTTATGCAGCCATTGCTTTGCTGGCTGCCCTGTCATTGGGTTCTGTTATGCTGCTCGTTCTGGGCCAGTATTATGCTTACCAGGAACGTGACTACTTGCGGGGGAATGCTTTTAATCTCCAGCCGATGATTGAGCAGACACTTCAATCGGGCACTACTCCGGAGGCTCTTCAGGATATGGTTGATGGCCTGGCCTTTCTTTCCCAGGCCCGCATCCGTATTCTGGATGCAAACGATGTGCCCATTGCCGATTCAGGAGAGCCTGAACCGAATCGGGCTCTCCTGATCTCGGGCAATGCGCCTGATAACGTCGTTCTGGCGATGCCGGTCGAAATCGCGGACAGCAGTGAAACCGAGGTACTGATAGATACAACGGCCGAGGCCGATGGGGATATGTCTGCCGCCCTGGTGGGGGGCAATGCCATCTTGATGGTCAGTCCATCACCGTATGGCTATAACTTTGTCTCCGTGAGCGGAGCGTATATTACCTCGGGTGGCGTCTATCGCTCCAGCCAGGTCGTCCGGTTGAGTTTGGGTGACGGAAAGACGCTCGAGATCTCACAGGGTCCGGCTTATGGACGGGATGTTCTGCGGTCGGTCAGCCTGGCATGGGCTGTGGCGGGGGTCATTGCTATCTTCTTGGCTGCCCTGGTTGGCTGGTTTGCCAGCCGCCAGGTAACCTTGCCGGTTCTGACCCTGACCCATGCCACACAGCGCATGGGAAAAGGCGACCTCTCGACGCGAGTTTGCCTGTCGGAGAAAAACCCCGCCTCCGAGTTCCAGGTGTTGGCGCATTCTTTCAACAGGATGGCCAAACAGGTGGATGATACAGTTACTACGCTGCGTTCCTTTGTGGCTGACGCTGCCCACGAACTGCATACCCCGCTGACCGCGCTGCACACCAACCTGGAACTTGCTGCCGATGAGATTAACGCGTCGCGTCGAGCTCTCTATCTGGAACGCGCCCGGGAACAAGGCATAAGGCTGGAAGGATTGGTTGGAGGCCTGCTCGCC
>CAZRCR010000522.1:0-2553 GCA_964598615.1 uncultured Anaerolinea sp. | reverse complement strand
CCGCACAGGGAGAGTACGATATCATGGAGTGGTCTGATGGGCCATTGTTCCCCGACCCTGATCTCTACTACTGGCTTTGCAGTCAAATTCCCACGGACGAGAATCCTACCGGCGAGAACTGGTTCTTTATCTGTGATCAAGAGCTTGACCAGCTTATCCAGCTACAGGCTTCCCAGGTGGATGTGACGGAGCGCCAGCAGACCATCTCGCAAATCAACCAACTCTTCTATGACAAGGTTTACTTCATCGGCATGTGGCAGGACCCGGATGTGTATGCAATAGGTCCCCGGTTGATGAATGTCAAGTTTTCTGGCGTGACTATGTTTTTCAATATCGCAGAGTGGGAATTACAACCTTAGTAACGAACGATTGGGAACGAAAGGCGGGCCGGTGAAAGTCCGGCCCGCCTGAAATTGAGTCGAATTCTTGGAGCGCACTTCATGACTCGCTATATTATCAAACGTATCTTGCAAGGCATCCCCCTATTATTCATCATCAGTATCATTCTGTTTGTCCTGATGATGAACATGGGTGACCCGGTATCCAATATGGGAGGACGGCGCGTGACCCGGGCAGCTGACTACGAACGGCTTCAACGACAGCTTGGCCTTGATAAACCCGTTTATGTGCAATACCTTTACTGGCTGGTCGGTAATGATTGGGTCATGATCGATATGGATGGCGATGGGATTGGCGATACGCCGGGTACTCGCCAGGGTGTTCTGCGCGGTGATTTCGGGACATCACTTGTGAATCGCGGGAAACCTGTTTTGGAAGTGATCGGAGAGCGATTGCCCAATACACTACTCTTGATGATCGCTTCCGAGGTGGTTATTATTGCCGGTGCACTTTTGGTGGGGATTTATTCTGCCTTGCGGCAGTATTCGGCTTTTGACAATATCTTGACAGGCATTTTATTCGTCGGTTATTCCATGCCGATATTTTTTATTGCCCTTCTGTCCATGTATGTTTTTGCGGTTCTGTTCAAGCGTTGGGGATTGCCCTATTTGCCCACTGTAGGGATGTTCGACCCGGAGGTTGGAAAAACGCCCTGGCAGGTGTTTTTGCATATGATTTTGCCAACCCTGAGCATTTCGCTGATCAGTTTTGCTGCATATAGCCGTTATATTCGCAGTACCATGCTGGAAGTGATGGAGCAGGATTATATCCGCACGGCCAAGTCGAAGGGCTTGCCCAATCGCAAGGTGGTATTCATCCATGCCTTGAAAAATGCTTCTCTTCCCATTGTGACGGTTGTCGGCCTGGATTTACCCTTGCTGTTGGGCGGGGCGGTCGTTACGGAGCGAATCTTTGCCTGGCCAGGGATGGGGCGCCTGTTTCTCGATTACGTTGGCCGCAGCGATACACCGGTTGTGATGGGCATCCTGATGCTGATCGCCGTGGCAGTGATCGTCTTTCAGATCATTACGGATATCGTGTACGCCTGGCTCGATCCGCGTATCCAATACGGAAAGCGGGGAGCGAAATCACTATGACGGATACTCCTCAGGTGGTAACTCTATGTACGAATAACCCGGATGAATTGGAAACGCCTCCACTCACGCTGAGTCAGTTGGCCTGGCGGCGGTTCCGCCGGCATAAAATGGCGGTAGTTGGCGCAATCGTTTTGGTCCTCTTGATTGCTTACTCTTTTGGCGGCGCATTATTTGTGTCCGAGAATTATGCGAATTATACCGATACGTCCGTGCGTTTAATGGCTCCGTCAGCGGACCATATCTTCGGGACCGATACAATCGGACGTGATGTTTTTGCCCGCACCATCTATGGCGGACAGATCTCCCTGTTGATCGGTCTGACCGCCGTGGTCGTGGAAGTTTTCTTTGGTATCCTGATTGGCGCATTGGCCGGTTACTATGGCGGTATTCTCGACAGTGTCCTGATGCGTTTTACCGAAGCAACGCTGAACATTCCCGAAATCTTCCTGCTGATTGTTATGGCAAAGTTTTTCGGCGGCAAGATTCCGGATTACACCCTCTTTGGGCGTACCTTTAGCGGTAGCGTGATCCTGATCGTGTTGATCATCGGAGGCACATCCTGGATGTACCTGGCGCGTATCGTTCGCGCACAATTCTTGTCGGTCAAGGAGAATGAATTCATCCTGGCTGCACGTGCGACAGGCGCCTCCAGTTGGCGGATCATTTTTTCTCACATTCTGCCGAATAGCATTGCCCCGATCGTGGTTTCGGCAACACTGGGAGTGGCCAATGCCATTCTTTCGGAGGCTTACATCAGTTTCCTGGGGCTGGGTGTCCAGCCGCCTACGGCAACCTGGGGAAATATGCTGGATAGTGCCAACAATTACCTCGAGACCGCTCCCTGGATGTGGTTCTTCCCGGGGTTGCTGATCTTGCTGACCGTTCTGAGCATCAATTTCATGGGTGATGGTTTACGTGATGCGCTTGACCCGCGCAGCAGAGCAGAATAATGGACGCCTTACTCGATGTCTCTGATCTACGAACGCGTTTTCATACTCCCGAAGGGACGGTTTATGCTGTCAATGGTGTTTCGTTCCATGTGGATAAGGGAGAAACC
>CAZRCR010000521.1:0-2554 GCA_964598615.1 uncultured Anaerolinea sp. | reverse complement strand
GCGCAAACGACCATTCCTTTCCTCAGTTGAGTGGGTTGGCATGGGTTCCTCCTGATTATGTTTTTTTGATTTTACTACCAGGGCGGTGCGAGTGCCGTTTTTTGCCTCATGGTATAATAAAACAGTCGGAAATTTCACAAGTGTTCGGACCAACTTGTTTCGGGAATATTTGCTGAAGAAGGCGGTTTTGCCTGTTCCCGATTCGGTTCGCACGCGAGGAGCATCGCACTTTGGCTTTCAATCCACTCAACTGGCTGCTTGGTCTCTTTTCCCAGGATATTGGCATTGATCTTGGTACCGCCAATACTTTGGTGCATGTGCGGGGAAAGGGTATTGTCATCAACGAGCCTTCGTGGGTGGCAATGGATAAACGTGACCGCAAACCGCTGAAAATCGGCCTGGAGGCCAAAGAAATGGTTGGGCGTACTTCCGGCAGCATCGTAGTGGTGCGGCCTTTGCGGGATGGTGTTATTTCCGAATTTGAGATTACCGAAGCAATGCTTGAATATTTTATTGCCAAGGTTCATGAACAGGCAGTTGTGCCGTTGCCGCGTCCGCGTGTGGTTATTGGCATCCCGTCTGGTGTGACCGAGGTGGAGAAGCGCGCTGTCTATGACGCAGCCATGTCGGCTGGGGCACGTGAAGCCCACCTGATCGAGGAACCGACGGCCGCGGCCTTGGGGGCGGGTCTCCCCATCGGTGAGACGCGCGGCAGCATGATCGTGGATATCGGTGGCGGGACGACCGAGGTGGCGGTCATGTCGATGGGCGGCGTGGTTGTTTCCAGGTCCCTGCGTGTGGCGGGGGATGAGTTGGACCAGGATATTGTTCAGTATGTACGGAACAAATACAATGTCTTGATCGGTGAACGCGTGGCCGAACAGGTCAAATGGAACCTGGGGTCGGCTTTCCCGCTTCCCATCGAGAAGACGATGGAAGTGCGCGGCCGTAACCTTGTAACCGGTCTGCCTGAGTCGATTGAGATCTCTTCCGTGGAAGTGCGTGAAGCCCTTTCCGGGTCGGTGCGTGTGATCGTGGAGACCATCAAGGACGCATTGGATGAAGTGCCGCCGGAGATTGTGGCTGACTTGATGGATATTGGCATCTGCCTGGGCGGGGGCGGCGCGCTCCTGCACGGGCTGGCCGAGCGTCTTACCGACGAACTTAACCTGCGGGTTTGGGTGGCTGAAGACCCCCTGACCTGTGTCGTGCGCGGCACCGGGGTGGTGCTCGACGACTTCGATCATTACCGCGGCTACCTGGTTGGTCTGGAACGCGGCAGCACGCGTCATAACTAATCGCGTGACCGCGCCGCCGGCGCGGTGATTTCAATCAACTATGAAAGCAAGTTTCCCTCGTACTCTTCAGACTGCGATCATTGTGCTGGTATCGGTAGGCTTGGTGGCGCTGGCTTTGGGAGGCTATTTCAACCCGGTATCCAGTTGGTTTACGCGCATGACCATGAGCGTGCAGACCTGGGTATCCAGCCGCTACCTGGCGATCGTGGATTTCCTGACTGTTCCGCGCGATGTGGTTTCCCTGCGCCAGCGCAATGCGGAACTCGAAGCCGAAGTGGCTGACCTGCAAACCCAGGTGATCGAACTCCAGCAGAACGTGACCGAAACCAATATTCTGTCAGCACTGGTCGATTTTGCGCGTGCCAACCCGGAATACGAGTATCAGGCGGCATCAGTGGTGGCACGTGATCCCAGCCCGTTCCTGCGCTATGTCATTATCAATATCGGTTCGAATGATGGTGTCCTGCCCGGTATGCCCGTAGTGACCGATAAAGGGTTGGTCGGCCGGGTGGACGCGGTCATTGCGGAAGCGGCCCGTGTCCAACTCGTAACGGATGCCGATTCGGCGGTCAATGTATTGCTGCAGACCTCCAATACCGAGGCCATGCTGGTCGGTTCGTTGACCGGTGACTTGTCGATCGATATGATCCCGCAGGATGCCACTGTCCAAGTCGGCGATGTGGTGTTGACCTCCGGCTTGGGCGGCACCTATCCTCCCAACTTGCTGGTTGGGCAGGTGATCAGTGTGCGCAATCTGGATTACGAACTCTTTCAGCAGGCCTCCATCCAACCGAATGTGGATTACACCCGCCTCCAATTCGTGCTGGTAATCAAGAATTTCAAGCCTGTGGACATCACCCCGCTCGTTGTCACTCCCAGCCCCTAAAAATATGCGGCGCGGTACTCTGCTTGCCTTTCCCATCCTTCTTGTGGCGTTGATTCTCCAAACGTCCATTGTCAGCCGGATGAACCTGCTCAGCGGCAGCGCTGACATCATCCTGCTGATTGTGGCTGCCTGGGCGTTACAGGAACGTGTGCGCAGCGCGTGGATTTGGGGTGCCGCTGCCGGCTTGATGGTCGGACTGGTTTCGGGGATTCCCTGGTACATTTACCTGGCAGGTTATCTTGCAG
Organism: uncultured Anaerolinea sp.; assembly: GCA_964598615.1. Taxonomy (GTDB): domain Bacteria; phylum Chloroflexota; class Anaerolineae; order Anaerolineales; family Villigracilaceae; genus UBA877. Next base: position 125 of record CAZRCR010000521.1, on the reverse strand, counting down.
TGGTGGCAATTGCCCGTATGCTGACGCGCCGTATCTGGCAGGCTCCTCTCCTGGCGATGTTTGCTGTTACGTTTGTAGGCACTTTGCTGCTGCTGGCCATGATGTTCATCCAGCGTACCGTGCTG
>CAZRCR010000520.1:0-2562 GCA_964598615.1 uncultured Anaerolinea sp. | reverse complement strand
ACCGGTTACCGCCCCGATGCAGTTGAGTTCGTGGACTGGGCTTTCGCCGCCGGGTATCGCGTGGCTGTGGCTACCAATCCCTTCTTCCCGCTCAAAGCCACCCACCACCGCCTGCGCTGGGCGGGTCTTGCCCCGGAAAAATATCCGTTTGCCCTGGTTTCGGCCTACGAGGGGTTCCATTTCGCCAAAGAGAGCATTTCCTATTTCCCGGAATTCATGGGGCAGATCGGCTGGCCCGAAGACCCGCTTGTAATGGTCGGCAACGATCCCGACATGGATCTCCTGCCCGCTCGGAAAGCCGGTTTCCCGGTCTACTGGATTACCAGCGGGGCAGGGGAGGGGCACCCGGATATCCCGCGCGGCACCTTTGCCGACCTGCGCGCCTGGCTCGAGTCTGTTGACCCGCAATCCCTCTGCCCGACCCTCGCCACCCCCGAAGCGGTCATGGCAGCCCTGCGTGCCACCCCGGCCGCCCTCGCTACGGTCGCCGCGGCACTTCCCGACCGGGCGTGGCAGTGCCCCCCGGCGGCTGGAGAATGGTGTCTGACCGAGATCCTCTGCCACCTGCGGGATGTGGAACTTGAAGTCAACCTGCCGCGCATCCGCAAAGTTCTGGCCGAAGAGAATCCTTTTGTGGCGGGTGTGGTCTCCGATATCTGGGCGCAGGAACGCAACTACGCCGTTCAGGATGGGCGTGCCGCCTTGCAGGGCTTTGTGTCTGCCCGCAAAGAAGCTCTGGCTCTGCTCGAGCCGCTCGTATCCGAATGGACGCGTTCCGCGCGCCATGCCATCTTCGGGCCGACCACCTTGCTCGGACTTTCCCGCTTCGTGGCCGAGCATGACCGTGCCCATATCCAGCAGGCCTGGAAGACCATCCACGCCTGACCCGTATTCATTTTCTCGACCCCAATCCGACCGGGAACCCGTCCGTCCTGCTCCTGCACGGACTCGGCGCCGACAGTGCTTCCTGGACCCTGCAACTGCCCGCCCTCACCGGGGCGGGTTTTCGCCCCATCGCCATCGACGCTCCCGGCTTCGGTCAGTCACCTTATGATGGCCGCGGCTGGACCATCCGCCGCGTGGCGGCGCAGTTGGCAGAAATGCTCGAGGAGCTAGGGACGCGGCCCGTCCACGTGGTGGGGCTTTCCATGGGGGGCGTGATCGCCCAGCAGTTCGCCCGTGACTTCCCGCATTTGACGAAAAAACTGGTGCTTGTCAGCACCTTTGCCGTTCTGCGCCCGGAGAACTTCTCCGGCTGGTGGTATTTCCTGCGGCGCGCTTCCACCATCCTGACACGCGGACTGGAAGCCCAGGCGCACATCGTGGCCGAACGCGTCTTCCCCGGCCCGGATTACGCGTCCCTGCGCGAAATGCTCGTCGAGACCATCTCGCGGGCTGACCCGCGTGCCTACCGGGCTGCCATGCGCTCCCTCGGCTTGTTCGACTCGCGTAAGTGGCTGCCCCGGCTCCAGGTCCAGACGTTGATCGTGACTGGCACGGACGATACCACCGTCACCCCGGCCCGGCAGCAAGTCCTCGTGGAATGTATTCCGGGGGCGCGGCAGTTGGTCATCCCGCAGGCGGGCCATGCCGCCCCTATCGACCAGGCGGAGATTTTCAATCGGGCATTGGTTGAGTTTTTGCAAGTGTAAGTTCCCCCGGTTAATATAATTACGGGACGGCTTCAAGCCGTCCCGTTTTGTTAGTAATGAAACTCGATCACTTCCGGATCATCCATCAGCGCCTGTACCATTTTCTTGTGGTTATGCAGCCTGCCGCTGGTGCGCCAGGTGGTTAAGGCCTTCTCTCCGCTTTTGGCCTCGCTGTGACTGAAAACGCGGATCTTGCAGCTTACGAAAACATCGTGCAACTGTTCGCGTCGGACCGATGTGGTTGGCAGAACGATCTCGTAGGTGCGCGTCTCGTGCACGTTGTCCAGCCAGTGCTCGAAGCTCGGGAAGAACCACAGAATGACCAGGATGACGAGCGTGGCAATTCCAACCAGCAAATAACGGCCTCCGCCGATGCCCATGCCCAGGGCAGCCGCCAGCCAGATGGTGGCCGCGGTGGTGAGACCGGCCACCTTGCCGCTTTCGCGCATGATCGTCCCTGCGCCCAGGAAGCCGACGCCGCTGACGATGTTGGCGGCGATGCGTGCCGGGTCGTTGCCAATGTTGATCGAGAAGATTGTGAAGAGTGTCGAGCCGACCGTGATAAAGATGATGGTGCGGAAACCGGCGGCTTTGTCGCGGAATTCGCGTTCCGCGCCGATTAATCCGCCTACCAGAATCGCCAAGCCAACCTTGATGATCTCTTCGAGGATGAAGTCCATAGTCTACCTCCGGGGTGCCCGTATTTTACAACAAAATCCCTGATACAATCCGGCCCATGAAAAAGATCCTGCGTTTTCTCCCCGCCCTTGTCATGATGGCTGCCATCTTCGCCTTTTCCTCCGTCCCTTCGCAGGAGATGCCCAGTTTCGGCTTCTGGGATACGCTGGTCAAGAAAGGTGGACACATGCTCGGCTATGGCCTTCTGGCCCTGACCTACTGGTATGCCCTG
>CAZRCR010000519.1:0-2568 GCA_964598615.1 uncultured Anaerolinea sp. | reverse complement strand
GGTGGCTGTGGAGATCACCTACGGCCTGGACCGCATCCTGATCGCCCGCAACAACGCCGCCGCCATCTGGGACGAACCCTGGGGCGCGGATGTCACCTATGGCGAAGTCCGCCGCCAGGATGAGTTCGAGCACAGCAAGTACTACTTCGAGATCGGCGATGTGGACCGCCTGCGCCAGATGTACGACCTGTACAAGGCCGAGGCGCAAGCCTGCCTCGACGCCGGCCTGGTCGCCCCGGCGCACGACTACGTGCTGAAATGCTCGCACACCTTCAACGCCCTCGACTGCCGCGGCGCCATCGGCGTGACCGAGCGTCAGGTCTTCTACGGCCAGATGCGCGAAATGGCCCGCCGGGTGGCGGAACGCTACCTGGAACAGCGCAAGGAACAGGAATACCCGCTCTTGAAAGAGACCGGGGAACAGAAAACCGGGACCAGCCCATCCGGGCAACCAAACTACGCCCTGCTCTCTACTCCAAGTTCTCTGCTCCTGGAAATCGGCGTCGAGGAACTCCCGGTCACGGACCTGGACTCGGCTCTCGAACAACTGAAACTTTCCACCCCGAAACTCCTGGCGGATCTGCACCTGGACCACGGTCCGATCCGCGTTTCCGGCACCCCGCGGCGTTTGGCCATGCATGTGGAGGCGCTTGGTGCGCGCCAACCCGACCGGGAAGACCTGGTCAAGGGTCCGCCCGCCGAGCGTGCTTTCGGCCCGGACGGGGTCCCCACCCCGGCCGCGCTCGGTTTTGCGAAGAAGAACAATGTCGAGCCGTCCGCGCTCGAAGTGCGCGAAGAGAACGGCGGGAAGTACGTTTTCGCCGTGGTGAAACAGGCCGGGCGTCCGACCGCCGAAGTGCTGACCGAAGCCCTGCCCGGGCTGGTGGCAGGCATCAAGTTCGACAAGTCCATGCGCTGGCTGCCTGCGTCCCGCGTAGCGGGAAACGCCTCGGGCGTGGCTTTCTCGCGTCCGCTACGCTGGTTCGTGGCGCTGCTCGGGGAAACGGTCATCCCGTTCGAGTATGCCGGTCTCCGGTCCGGGAATGTGAGCCGCGGCCTGCGTCCGTACAACTCGCCCGAGATCATCATCCCGGCCGCGGACCAGTATTTCGATATCATCAAACAGAACGGCGTCACGCTCGACCCCGAAGAGCGCAAGACACTGGTAGCCGAGGGCGTAAAGAAGCTGGCCGCGTCGGTGAACGGCGAAGCCATCCTGCCGCCCGAACTGCTGACCGAGGTCGCCAACCTGGTCGAGAAACCCATGCCGCTGCTGGGCAGTTTCGAGGAAGAGTTCCTGGCCCTGCCCGAAGATGTGCTCATCTCCGTGATGAAGAAACATCAGCGCTATTTCCCGATCCGCGCCGCCGGAACGGCCGGTTCGCCGCTGCTCTCCAAATTCGTCATCGTGCGCAACGGCGATGACCAGGGCCTCGACCTGGTCCGCCAGGGCAACGAGCACGTGGTGCGTGCCCGCTTTGCCGATGCCAACTTCTTCGTACGCGAAGACCTGAAACACAAACTGGAAGAGTTCCGCCCACGTCTGGGCACGCTCACCTTCCAGAAGAAACTCGGCTCGATGCTCGACAAGAACAACCGCATCGAAAAACTGACCAGCTCGCTGATCCCGATGCTCGGGCTGGAAGCGGACGAGGCCACCTTTGCCCGGCGCGCCGCCCACCTGGCAAAAGCCGACCTGGTGACCAAAATGGTGGTCGAGATGACCTCCCTGCAGGGCATCATGGGCCGCGAGTATGCCCGGCGGGATGGTGAAGCCCCGGCTGTGGCCGCCGCCATCGGCGAACAGTACGTGCCCGTCCCGAAGACCAAACCGGGTTTGGCCGTGGCCCTCGCCGACCGTCTGGACTCGCTCACCGGTCTGTTCGCGGCCGGTCTGGCCCCCAGCGGCACCAAGGACCCGTTCGGGCTGCGCCGGGCCGCCATCGGCGTCGTTCAGCCGCTGATCGAGCACAACATCAATTTCGATCTGGGTACAGCCCTGAAAGCCGCCGCGGTGCTCGAGCCGGTGCCGGTCACGGACGAGGTGCTGGCCCAGGTCAGCGAGTTCATCACCGGACGCCTGCGTGTGGTGCTGCTCGACATGGGCTACAAATACGACGTAGTGGACGCCGTCCTGGCGGCGCAGGCCAACAACCCGGCTGGCGCGGCACGCGCCATCCAGCAGCTCAGCATCTGGGTCGCCCGCCCCGACTGGGCCACCATCCTGCCCGGCTATGCCCGCTGCGTGCGCATCATCCGCTCCGTGCCCGCCGCCGAACGTGGTCCGTGGACTGTGAACCCGGGCAAGTTCGAGGACGATGCCGAGAAAGCGCTGCATGCCGCCATCCAGGAATCCATCGTCCGCCGACCAACATCGGTAGAGGAATTTCTAACCGCCGTAACGGCGCTCATCCCAGCCATCAACACCTTCTTCGACAAGGTACTGGTCATGGCCGAAGACAAAGCCGTCAAGGCCAACCGGCTGGGGCTGCTGCAAACCATCGCCGGTCTCGCCGACGGGCTCGCGGACTTGAGCAAACTGGAGGGGTTCTAAAAAACGGGCCGAGG
>CAZRCR010000518.1:0-2571 GCA_964598615.1 uncultured Anaerolinea sp. | reverse complement strand
CAACCAGCAAACGCCAGCCTTCGGTGGCAGCGGCTTCGTCATTGCTCATCAGGACAAAGACCGTATTCGCCGAAGGTTCGGTCAGGAAAGCCGGGACAGCCGCATCCAGGTCCGCCAGCGGGATGTTCTGTGCGCCGCGGATGTGGAACAGGTTGTAGTCCGCTTCGGAGCGCACGTCGATCATCATGATGTTCAGCTTCTGGTCACCAAGACTGGCAAGCAGTTCGCCGGGATGGATCTGCACCATGCGATTCTCCAGCAATTGCTCGGGGGAGAAAGCAACCTTTTCGCCGTCCACAGTGCGGGAGATGGTCATATTGGCATATTTGTCCGCCGTGGTGGGTTGGCCGATGATGAGCACGGCCAGGGCCACCACGATCAGGGCAGCCGCGCCAACAACGCGCAACTTCGGTTCCTTGCTCAGGTCCTTCTTGCCGAAGATGGCTTCCAGTTTCTCGCCGCCCCAGAACATGAACAGGGCCATGAAGACGACCAGCAGGACGACCACGCCCGTGGGCAGGTGGAACACGTCCATCAGGGTCAGGCGTCCGTAATAGCCGCTCTCGTTCCACCAGGTCCACATGGGCTGGACGGTTTCCCCGAAGGCCCAGATGCCGGTGATGGCACCCAGAACAAAAACGATGCCGTCGAGCTTCCAGGTGGATGCCGAAACGAGCGAGGTGCCGGGGCAGAAGCCACCAACAATGAAGCCCACGCCCATGATGAGACCACCCACGATACCGGGCCACAGGTGCGTCTCAGGGACATAGACCAGGTTGAAATCAAGGATGCCGATGGCGGAGGACAGGAAGATGAGCACCATGGCAGTGACGATGGCGGTGAACATGACCTTGAGCACGGTCAGATTCTTGAAGTAGAACTGCGCCGCCAGGATCTTCGAGTTACCGAAGCCGGAAATTTCCAGCACGAACCCAAACCCGAAGCCGATCAGACCGAAGACAAGATACGTCCACCAGTTCTGGCTGAGGGGGTCGAGGAAAGCTTGGAGGGGGAAGATGGGGGTCATGAGATGCCTCCTAGTTCCACAACTTGCGGACGAAGTAGGCCAGCGCGTAGGCCCCGGCGAAGATGCACATCATCAACGCCCAGGAACCTGCGGATAATGTCGCACCGCCGGAGAGAGCCTGCCCGGAAGTGCAACCGCGCGCCATACGCGCGCCGTAAGCGAACAGGGCGCCACCGATGAAGGCCGTGATCAAGCGGACCGCGTTGCTGGTATTGGGGCCTTTGTTGATCTCCAGCTTGGTGCGGCCATTCAGGATGCCGGAAACCGCGCCGCCGAGGAACGCACCGATCACCACCGGAACAGACCAGTCATCGAGCGGGTTCAGGCCGCCGCCTGCCATTTTGAGCAGGTAGGGGGTCTGGTCGATGTGACCGGGAGAGATCAAGTCTTGCACGCTGGCAATCAGGCGATTGAGGCCGCCCGAGGCGCCGAGGCCGTTGCGGGTGAGCAGGAAGGCCAGGAAGAGAACGATGCCCAAAAGCACACCGCCCACGTACGGATGAACGTATGGTTTTTCTCGAATGCCGAACAGGCCTTTGCGGGGTTGTTCAGGAGCAGAAGTTGTCATTTTTTCTCCTTTTGGAGTGCAGGCCGACCCTAAGAATGGTCACCGAGCCTGCACTCCATTGTTTAATTATTTCTTCTTGCCTTGCTTCTTCGCAGGTTCCGGCGTTTCCGCCTGAACCTCGTGCCCTTCCACATCTTCCCAACCAGTGACCATGGCCTTGATGCTATCGAGCGGTTTCGGGCCGCTGGTGGTGGTCAGGTATACGTGGGCAATGATGAAAGCCGCGAACAGCCAGGCGATGAGCGTGTGGAGCGGAGCCAGCCAGGTCAGACCGCCGAGTTTCGCAGTCAAGTCAGGCCACTGCTGGGCACCCCACATCAGGATGCCGGTCAGGCCCTGGAGCGGCAGGAGCACGTTCAGGATCGCCAGATAGGTGACCTGCTGGAGCGGATTCATCTTCTTCTCGGGCGTCTTCTCGAAAGGATGCGGTTCGTGCTTGAAGATGCCGCGCAGGTAATATTTGGCCTGTTCGATGGCATCATCAAAGAAACCACGCGGGCGCGGCAAGAACTGGCGTACTTCGCCACTGACGAGGTGATAGAACAGCGACAGGGCTGCATTGATCGCCAGGATAGCCGCCGAAACATTATGGATGGTGACCAATCCGCGGAAGGAGACGCCGAACAATTCGGGCCGGTGGATGAAGAGGCCGGTGATGAGCAGGATGACGATCAGGACGGTCTGGAGCCAGTGCCAGAAGCGTTCGTAAGCCTGATACATGAGCACTTTCTTGATCTCACGAGCCGGGCGTTTGTGTTTGCGTCCGCTCAGGAAGCGCAGCAGACCATGACCACTCACACCAGCAAGGACACCGAGGATGGCCAGAATGCCAACCCAGTCCACCCAGGTAATGCGGCTATGACCAAAGATATACAGGTCTTCCGAATTGGCGTCGATGCTGTAGTACAGGGCGCCAGCATCATCGGTGTAAATGTTCCCTGCCATCGAAACATTGGTATCGTTGGCAAAGGTCGGC
>CAZRCR010000517.1:0-2578 GCA_964598615.1 uncultured Anaerolinea sp. | reverse complement strand
GTCCGCTATCTCGTTGAGAAGGGTGAAAAAGTGGGCGTGTTGCGCGTCCGTCTATATCGCCCGTTCGCAGTGGAAACCTTCCTGTCCAGCCTGCCTAAAACCGTCAAGAAGGTTGCCGTACTCGACCGCACCAAAGAACCCGGCGCCAATGGCGAACCGCTCTATCTGGATGTCACCAGCGCCCTGTTTGAGAATGGCCGCCAGGACATCAAAGTTGTCGGCGGACGCTACGGCCTGTCGTCCAAAGAATTCACCCCTGCCATGGTCAAGGCTGTTTTTGATGAACTGAAGAAGGATCAGCCCAAGAACCACTTCGTGGTCGGCATCAACGAAGACGTAACCCACACCAGCCTGAACTATGACCCGAACTTCTCGGTCGAACATCCCGAAACCGTACGCTGCCTGTTCTTTGGTCTTGGTTCTGACGGCACTGTAGGCGCCAACAAGAACTCGATCAAGATCATCGGTGAAGAGACATCCAACAACGCCCAGGGTTACTTCGTGTACGACTCTAAGAAGGCCGGTACATTGACCGTCTCGCACCTGCGCTTCGGCCCCAAGCCGCTCCAGGCCCCGTACCTGATCACGGTCAATACCGCCAACTTCGTGGCCTGCCACCAGTTCACCTTCCTCGAGCGCTTCGATATGCTGAAGTACGCTCAGCCCGGCGCAGTCTTCCTGCTGAACAGCATTCACGGTCCTGAGCACGTCTGGGATGAACTTCCTCAGGAAGCCCAGAAAGATATCATCGAGAAGAAACTCAAGTTCTACGTTATTAATGCTTACGATGTAGCCGAAAAGACCGGCATGGGCGGCCGCATCAACACCATCATGCAGACGTGCTTCTTCGCCATCTCCGGCATCCTGCCGCGCGACGAAGCCATCGCCCAGATCAAGAAAGCCATTCAGAAGACCTACGGCAAGCGCGGTGAGGCTGTTGTACAGAAGAACTATGCCGCAGTCGACCAGACCCTGGCCAACCTGCACGAAGTCAAGGTTCCGACAAAGGTCACCAGCAAGCTGACCCGCCGCGCAGCTGTCCCGGCTGGCGCTCCAGATTTCGTCAAGAACGTGCTTGGACCAATGATCGCCTTCGAGGGCGATACCGTTCCGGTGTCCGCCATGCCCGTAGACGGCACCTTCCCCACCGGCACGACCAAGTGGGAAAAGCGTAACATTGCCCTCGAGATCCCGGTATGGGAATCCGACCTTTGTATCCAGTGCGGTAAGTGCGTTTTCGTCTGCCCGCACGCTGTAATCCGTCACAAGGTCTACGATACCAAATTCCTGGACAAGGCACCGGCCACTTTCAAGCACATGGATTCCAAGTTCAAGGAATTCCCCGGCATGGCTTACACGGTCCAGGTAGCCCCTGAGGACTGCACCGGCTGCGCCCTGTGCATCGAGGCCTGCCCAGCCAAGGACAAGACTAACCCGGCACGCAAAGCCATCAACATGGCCCCGCAACCCGTCCTGCGCGAAACAGAGGCCGTCAACTGGGACTTCTTCCTGGCCCTGCCCGAAGTAGATCGCACCACTTTCAGCGTTGGCACCATCAAGAACTCGCAGCTGCTTGAACCCACCTTTGAGTTTTCCGGCGCCTGCTCCGGCTGCGGTGAAACCCCCTACGTGAAACTGATGTCACAGTTGTTCGGCGATCGTGCAATTATCGCCAACGCCACCGGCTGCTCCTCGATTTACGGCGGCAACCTGCCCACCACACCCTATACCGTCAACAAGGAAGGGCGCGGCCCAGCTTGGTCGAACTCCCTGTTTGAAGACAACGCCGAGTTCGGTTTGGGCTTCCGCCTGACCCTCGACAAACAGATCGAATATGCTCGTGACATCCTGCCCGCCTTTGCAGCAGAACTCGGTTCAGACTTGGTGGACGGTCTCTTGAAGGCCGATCAGACAACCGATCTGGGCATCAAGCAGCAACGCGAACGCGTGGAAGCTCTCAAGAAGAAACTTGCCACATCCAAGAATCCGCAGGCCAAGAATCTGGCTGCCGTGGCCGACGCACTCGTCAAGAAATCCGTCTGGATTGTCGGTGGTGATGGTTGGGCCTACGACATCGGTTACGGTGGTCTTGACCACGTCCTTTCCACGGGACGCGATGTGAACCTGCTTGTCCTCGACACCGAGGTCTACTCGAATACCGGTGGCCAGGCATCCAAGTCCACGCCGCGCGGTGCCGTAGCCCGCTTTGCGGCTCAGGGTAAAGGCCTTTCCAAGAAGGACCTCGGCCTGATGGCTATCGCCTATGGTTCGGTGTACGTAGCGCGTGTGGCCATGGGCTTCAATGACCAGCATACGCTGAAGGCCTTCCTGGAAGCTGAGTCCTTCCCCGGTCCGTCCATCATCATCGCCTACAGCCACTGTATCTCCCACGGCATCGATATGACCAAGGGATTGGAACAGCAAAAACTGGCTGTCCAGTCAGGCTTGTGGCCGGTCTACCGCTACGACCCGCGACTGGCCGAGGAAGGCAAGAATCCTCTCCAGATCGATTGCAAAGAACCAACGGTTCCGGTGGATCAATACATGTACAACGAGACCCGCTTCCGAATGCTGGTTC
>CAZRCR010000516.1:0-2582 GCA_964598615.1 uncultured Anaerolinea sp. | reverse complement strand
CGAAATCGCCATTCGGGCCATCAACGACGGCGCTGATGAGCTCCTCCTGCTGCCTGTCTTCATCACCATCTCCAGCCATACCCAGGCCGGCCAGGAGATGGTGGCCGCTCTCGGGCCGGAGAAATATGGCGTATCCGTTCACATGGCGGAACCGTTGTGGGATTCGGAGCCGCTGCGGAAGTATTTTGTCCAGCGCGCCGAAGCCGCCCGCGGGGATACCCCCCGCGAGAACACCGGCATCCTGCTGGTCGGGCACGGGCAGCCGAAAGCCTGGGATGCGCTTTATCCCACCCAGACGGAACACGAGAACCGGTACCGGGAGGGGATCCGGGATCTGCTTGTTACGCATGGGTATCGGGTGGAGAATATCGTGCCGGTATGGATGAGCTTCCAGAAGCCGACGATTGCGGAAGGCCTGCACGCTCTGGTTGCCAGCGGCGCCAAGAAGATCCTGGTCTTTTCGGTCAGCATCAGCGCCGCATCCCTGCACAGCGAGGTCGATGTGCCCGAAGCGATCCATAAGGTGCACCTTTCAAAGGAAGTGGAAGTATTGAACCTGGGCGCCTTCGGGGATCCGTTCGACCCCCTGGTGGTGGAGGCGATCTGCGAAAGGGTGCTGACCCACTAGCGGCCGCGAACATCGCCTTGGCTTCTTCGGCGGTCAAGTTGGCATCCAGGAATGGTATTGAGCGCCCAGCAAATCGGAGCGATTATTTTATAATGTGATTAACAATAGATTGAGCGAGTTATAGAGGACAAATCTGTATGCCAAGAAAGAGCCCGAATCTGACAATTGAAGAAATCTCCGGAAATCAATATAACAGCTTGGAAGAAGCACAAAAAGCTGCTCTGAAAGCCACTGCTGCCGATCTTGTTCAAATCATAAGAGCTCGTATTGAATCGGGCGATTTAATTATCGTGAATGGAAAAGTAGTTCCTAATCCCGAAAGGAGTAAGAAGCAACAAGAACGTACTGAATAGGGGAGAAATCCACGATAACGCTTTGTGATAGGGTTTTCATATGCTTTGGAAGGATAAAAAATGAGGATTATTGAATACAATCTTTCACAGATCATTTGCGGTCGGATCATGGGCATTATCGAACGGGATGGGAAAGTATGCCTAATCTCTGGCGATTCAGATAGAGTCTGGGTCATTCCGTTGATTTGCCCGGTTTGTGGCCAGCCTTGGCATTTTGTTAGCGACGATATAGAAAAAACCCTTGTGCAACTGCGTAGGAAACTAAAGGGGTTTGAACTTGTGGCGATCTCCTACATAAGCCACACAACGGTGGAGAAGGTGGAACAGTTATTGGCAATTGCGTATGCCGACACTTCTGATTTGTTTCAGGATCTGGTTGATGATGTTCCAACTCATGTTGAGTTACAAAAAGAATTTCCTGGAGTTAGTTTGGTCCTGCAAAGACACCACAGGAAGACAGACGATGAAGATATCATGCTCGTCGTTCATCCGATGACCATTTTTGAGGCAGTCCAGATAATAGGACGGTAGGATACTGAATAGGGGGTCCGTTCCAGTAGTTGGGTGTGAATCACACAGCATTTACAATTGAATAACTCTGTTTCGTAAAAGATATTTGATACCTTGACTTTAGAACTATTGTTCTATATAATCTTGAGGCATTATGGATGCTGTTAAGCGTCTTCTCGCTCGCCTTGGTCTCAAGCGTATTGGTAGCCGCACGTATGCGCTAGACGAGCGCGCTTACTCAGTGCTCGAAAGCCTGGCAGTAAGAGAGCAGCGCCCTGCAGAGGATGTCCATGCAGCCATTCTTGCGGATGCAGTTGAAAAGCGGAATATCCAGGACGCCTTGGTCGGGTGCTGGGATTCGCTTTCTCCCCGGGAAAAGGATGTCGCTGCACTCACCTGCTTATGGTATACAAACCGCCAGATCGCCGCAATCCTTCATGTTTCTCCGGATACGGTGAAGGGATATGTCCGGCAGGTTCTGGTGAAATTCCGTGTGCACAGTAAAGACGAATTAAAAATGGTGCTTCGTGATTGGGATTTTTCCCAATGGGGGCCGAAAGCCCAATATTAGCGGCTGGTATCTTGTTCCACCCCCACAGGTAGCACCTCCATAGGATGGGTCCAACGATACACCCCTGAGAGGGTGTTTTTTGTTTTAAGAAGATGCTACCCTTCGAACATGATTACTTCCATTGAGCCCAAAGTTGGCAGTTGGCTTCTCATCGCCGGTCCCCGCAGCATTAATACGATCTTACTTGCCGCTATCGCCCGCCTGGGCGAGCGCGGCGCATTACGGGTCTTGGACGGGGGCAACCGTTTCAACGCATATGTCGTGTCGAGGGCTGCAAGAGGCCGGCCGGAAGTCTTGAACCGCATCACGGTCTCGCGAGCCTTCACCTGCTACCAGGTGCTCTCTCTTCTTGAGAGCACGCCGGCGATCCAGGTGCCATTTGTTGTCCTGGATATGCTCAGCACGTTCTACGATGAAACTGTTCAGCTTGGTGAACGCAAACGCCTCCTGCGTGCCTGCATCATCCATCTGAAGCGCTTGGAACGCCTGGCGGGAGGCGCGGTGAGTGTTCACCCGCCGG
>CAZRCR010000515.1:0-2601 GCA_964598615.1 uncultured Anaerolinea sp. | reverse complement strand
GAAACCTTGGCGGTCGTTGGAGAAAGCGGCTGCGGCAAGTCCGTCAGCATGTTATCGGTGCTTAAGCTCATCCCGATCCCTCCCGGAGAGATAGTCTGTGGTTCGGCGTTCTATAAAGGGGAAGATTTGCTGGCGAAGCCGGAGTCCCGGATGGAGGAAGTACGCGGCAATGAAATCGCCATGATTTTTCAGGATCCAATGACATCCCTGAATCCGGTTCTAACCATTGGATATCAGATCACGGAGTCTCTTATCACTCACCTGGCAATGGGCAAACAGGCTGCCAAAGAGCGGGCTGTTGAATTGCTGGACATGGTTGGCATCCCCGACCCGGTACATCGCCTGGCAAATTATCCTCACCAGTTTTCTGGTGGTATGCGCCAGCGTGCCATGATTGCCATGGCGCTGGCCTGCGAGCCCAGCCTGTTGATCGCGGACGAGCCTACCACAGCCCTCGATGTAACCATCCAGGCGCAGATCGTGGAATTGATGATCCACTTGCGCGAACAAGCCAAACTCTCCATGATTTGGATCACACACGATTTGGGCGTGGTGGCCGGATTGGCCGAACGTGTCATTGTCATGTATGCCGGGTATATTGTCGAGGAAGCCGGTGTGGACGAACTCTACGATAATCCGCGCCATCCGTATACCCTTGCTTTGCTGGCGGCCCTGCCGCGTGTGGACAAACGCCGCAACCAGCGTTTGAAGTCCATTCCGGGATCTCCGCCCAACCTCCTGGTCCAGCCACACGGCTGTCCGTTCGCGCCGCGCTGCGAATTCGCGTTCGACCGTTGCCGGTTGGCAAATCCCGTTTTGGAAACCATCAAGCCCGGTCATAAGATCGCTTGTTGGATGAATGTCAATACAGGAAAGCCTCGATGAACGCGTCCGAACCGATCGTTGTCGTCGAAAATCTCAAGAAGTACTTCCCGGTCACGCAGGGACTGGTCTTCCAGCGCGTGGTGGGACAGGTCCGGGCTGTGGATGGGATTTCGTTCACCATCGGGCGCGGCCAGACCCTTGGCCTGGTCGGCGAAAGCGGCTGTGGCAAAACGACTGCCGGGCGCACCCTGCTCGGGCTGTATCCCATGACTGGTGGACAGGTGCAGATCGACGGTCACGATGTGCGTACGGCCAGCCGGACCGAGTGGATGTCCATCCGGCGCAAAGCGCAGATGATCTTCCAGGACCCGTTCGCTTCGCTCAATCCGCGCTGGACGGTAGGCTCCATTGTGGGCGAACCGTTACGCGTCCATAAGTTGTTCAAAACCGAGAAGGAACGTACCGAACGCGTCAAGGAACTGATCGAACTGGTTGGCATCAGCCCGCGACAGATCAACCGTTTTCCACATGAATTTTCTGGCGGACAGCGCCAGCGCATTGGCGTGGCACGTGCCTTGGCATCCGAACCCAAATTCATCGTCTGTGACGAGCCCATCTCGGCTCTCGATGTCTCCATCCAGGCACAGGTGGTAAACCTGCTCGAGGATTTGCAGGATCGCTTGGGGTTGACCTACCTGTTCATTGCCCATGATCTGAGCATGGTACGTCATGTTTGCGACCAGGTGGCGGTGATGTACCTTGGCTGTATGGTGGAACTCGCTGAACGTAACGAACTCTATGAAAAGCCGCTTCATCCGTATACCCGGGCACTCCTTTCGGCTGTGCCCGTGCCGGATCCTAAAAAGGACCGCACCCGCCAACGTACCATCCTGACCGGCGATGTGCCCAGCCCCATCAACCCTCCCTCCGGTTGTCGTTTCCACCCGCGCTGCCCCATGGTCAGCGAACGTTGCAGCGCAGAACCTCCCGAGTGGCGCATGATGTCGCCAGGCCATTGGGTCGCCTGTCATAACGCCTGATTTCCCCTGCCAGTACGGTTTCACGCATACGCGGTAATCGCCGGATGGCGGTTACCGCTTCGCTTTTTTCTCCCGGCTCTGCTCCTGGCGGCATTTTGCTGCCGGGAATTTCGCGGGATTTGTGGTTGTGACGGAAAGGAGCGCCCATGCTGAACTTCGATGCCTTGCTGCAAGTCCCTTACGTGGACATGGAAATGGGTTTCGACATTTCTCCCGACAACGACCGGGTGGCTTTTTCGTGGAACCCGAACGGGAACTGGGACATTTTCGAGATCCCGCTCCAGCCTGATGTCAAAGGGGTGCGGCGCCCGATACCGGTTTCCCGCGGCCCTGGTGGCAAGTTCGGCCCGCGCTACTCTCCGGATGGAAGGTTCCTCGCTTATGCCGTGGATTTTGACGGCTCGGAGAACTATCACATCTTCCTGCATGATTTCGTTACCGGCGTGCAAACAGACCTGACGCCGGACGCACAGGGCGCCATCCAGCCTTTCATGGCCTGGTCGCCTGATAGTACCCAGCTGGCCTTTCCCTACGACAATTCTGGACAATTCGATATTTTCATCATGCGCATTCCGGGCTCGCTGAAGGATGCCCGTCGGCTGTTTTCTGCCGGGTTCCCGGCCTGGAAGGTGGCTTGGTCTCCGGATGGATTACACCTCGCGGTTGTTGTCGAGGCTGGCGGTGCGGACTATGGGACTTTCATCGTTTCGCTCGATGGCGGCGAAACTGTTCGGAT
>CAZRCR010000514.1:0-2609 GCA_964598615.1 uncultured Anaerolinea sp. | reverse complement strand
GCGTGTCCCGTGGGTGGGATTGGCCCTGACATTCGAATGGCACCTGGTTTGGGCAGCGGCTTCCGGGATGGAAACTCTCCTGGCAGCCTTGCTGTTTACGGTCGTTCTGTCACAGGTGCTTTTGGGATCGGGAAAATATTTCGGAATGGGTCTGCTGGTTGGTCTGTCGGTTTGGGTTCGCCCTGATGGGATCACCCTGCTTGGGCCGGTGCTTGTGGCCGCCTTGTTCACTCTATCCGCCTGGCGGGAGCGCTTACGGGCGTTGACGGGTGCGATCCTGGGTTTTGGGGGCCTGTTTGCTCTTTACCTGTTGTTCAATCTGGTTATTACCGGTTCTCCCTGGCCTAATACGTTTTATGCGAAACAGGCAGAATATGCTGTGTACGTGCAACTTCCGCTCCTTCAGAGATTGGGTGCGGAGTTTCTCCAACCATTGATCGGTGCAGGGGTCGCGTTGCTTCCTGGCGTGGCGCTGATTTTCGTCTCTTCCCTGCGCAAGAAAACATGGAGCGTACTGGTATCTCTGGTATGGCTGACAGGCTACCTTGGGTTATATGCTTTACGATTGCCAGTCACTTACCAGCACGGACGTTACGTGATCCCGGCTATGCCGATCTTTTTCTTGTTGGGATTGGCAGGTTTGGCGGAACTCGGATTTGGTCGCAGTTCGGGCTGGCGCTGGCTCCTCTCGACATTCTGGAAAGTTACGGCGGCCACAATTCTGGTTACTTTTTGGAGCAATGGAGCATACGCGTATGCTCGGGATGTGGCGGTCATCGAGAGCGAGATGGTTGATGTGGCTGGGTGGGTTTCTGCAAATGTTCCGCCTGATGCACTTGTAGCTGCTCACGATATCGGCGCTTTGGGATATTTTGGCAACCACGAGATCGTTGACTTGGCCGGGCTGGTCTCACCGGATGTGATCCCGTTCATTCGCGATGAAGCCCGTCTGGCTGATTATCTGGATGAACGCGGGGTGACATACCTGATCACCTTCCCGGATTGGTATCCGCTCCTGACCTCGGACCTAGTACCGATCTATTCAACGAGCGCACCTTATGCTCCGAGCTTTGGCGAAATGAATATGGCGGTGTATCAGTGGCCAGGTCCGTAACCGGACGGGCAAATTGTCGGCTGGGTAGACATGTGCTATACTTCTACCAACCGTTTTAGGATGTTGTTTGGTGTAAAATCAAAAGGCATTTTCTGCAATTTTGTTATCAATGCAGATCGAAGTCAGAAATGGCAGGCAGGTTATGAACGAAGTCACCCTTGTTGTCGTCGATGATCATCCATTGTTCCGCCAGGGAGTGGTAGATGCTCTTTCCCTGGAGCCTGGTTTCAAAGTGGTTGCGCAATCTGCCAATGGTGCTGAAGGGCTGGAGTTGATTCGCTCGCTGCGTCCGACAGTAGCGGTAGTGGATGTCAACCTGCCTGGCATGAATGGACAGCAGGTTACCCACATGGTGGTTCAGGAAAAACTGCCGACCCGAATCGTGCTCCTGACTGCTTATGATGACCATGAGCAGATCATTCACGCTGCTTGGGCCGGGGCAGCTGCTTATTGTGCCAAAGATGTTGATCCGGGTCGATTGATTTTGGCGGTGAAGGAAGTTGTGGATGGCAAGTATGTGATCGAGGGGCGGGTATTTACACAAAAGGAGTTTCTCCGCTGGCTGGATGATGAAATGGAAAAAGCGCGGCATTTATATAGCGAACCGGGCAGTCCATTCCATCCTTTGTCTGATCGGGAAATGGAAGTTCTTTCCTGTGTGGTACGCGGCATGAGTAACAAGGAAATTGCGACTTCCCTGGGTATCAGCCACCAGACGGTTAAGAATCATGTCACGTCAATTTTGCGCAAATTCAGCGTTGAAGACCGAACACAAGCGGTTGTTTATGCATTAAAGCGCGGTTGGGTCAAGTTGTACGAAAAAGACTCGCAAATTCAGGAGTAGGTGTATGGAATTGGCCGAAAAGGAAAATACGAATTCTGCAATCGATGATCCGCAACATCTTGTGCAGACGGAACTTGACGAAACTGTCCGCGCCTTGAAGGAAGTAACGCTTATGCTCGAACAGAGCCGTGTAGAGGTCAGTAAGTTGACCCAACGCAATGCGGCGGTGACAGCACACCTGCAACAGATTCAGGGGCAGATCGATAAAATTCCACAGAATGAGATTCGCACCGTATACGATTCTGCTTTGGATGCCCAACAGCGCTTGTTTGTTATGCGCGGACAGCTTGAGAAGCTCCAAAGCGATCAGACCCACTTGAGCCGGTATAAAGAGATGCTGGAACGGATGAAAATGTCGCTTGGTTCTGGCGGCGCGGGCGGCGGCAAGGCTGACCATGCTGGAATGACAAGTGTGGAGATGTTGGTCAATGCCCAAGAGGCGGAACGTCAGCGCCTTTCGCGCCAAATGCACGATGGGCCGGCACAGGCCTTATCCAATTTCATTTTACAGACCGAAATTGCCATGCGTTTGCTTGACGTGGATGCCGAACAGGCGCGTAATGAATTGAGCAGCTTGAAAGCTGCGGCGATGAGCACTTTCCAAAAAGTTCGCAACTTTATCTTCGAACTTCGTCCCATGATGTTGGATGA
>CAZRCR010000513.1:0-2622 GCA_964598615.1 uncultured Anaerolinea sp. | reverse complement strand
GGATGGGCACAGCACGATAACGTCTGCTGCTTCGAACGCGGCGCGGACCTCGGGCGTGGGTTGCGCCGTTTCGATCCCTGCAAAGCGGAATCCTTTCACTTTCGGCTCGCAGTGACGGCGAACGAAATATTCTTGAAAAGCCAGTTCGCCGAACTCGACCGTATCCACCATGGTGCGGACCGGGTCATCGCTCATTGGCAGAACCGAGTATCGAACGCCCCAGGCTTTGCAGAAATCCCGCGTAACCCGGGTGATCGTTTCCCCGGCATGCAGACGCCGTGTCCGTTCGATGTGGGTGGCCAGGTCTTTGTCACCCAGCCGGAACCAGGTCTCGCCGCCGAGGGTGGAAAGTTCACCCAGCAGGGCATAGGTCTCATCGATGCGGCCCCAGCCGGTCTCCGGGTTGGACAGTCCGGCCAGGGTATAACAGACCGTGTCCAGGTCCGGGGAGATGGACAGGCCCAGGTGTTCGAAATCGTCGCCGGTGTTGACGATGATGGTCAGTTCTTCGGGGGAGAGGAGTTGGGCGAGTCCGTCGGCGAGTTTGGCGCCACCGACGCCGCCGGCAAGCGCCACTACATGACCGTGGACCGTGGACAGTGGACGGTTAGAATTCGTCTGTGGCATAGGGTGCTTGCTCTTCCCGGATGTTGCTGGATGAAAGGGATTTTCGGAATGAATGCAATTTCCTGGCAAGCAATTGGGCCTGTTCGTCTGCGTTTGCCAAACTTATCTCATTGGCATATCCCCTTTGTTTGATGATCCGCAGGCAAGCGACCGTTTCGATCAGGGAGCGAATCGCCATGCCTAGGAATCGGGCTTGCTCTGCATCGCTTTGACCAGTTGATCCTTCGGCAATGTTCAAAGCGACGGAAGTCGCCGCGCGGGTGATCTGTGATTTGAGATTGAAATCTTTGCTCTTGGGGAGAAGTTCGGCTAATTTATAAATCAAGTCGATGTTATCGAGCGCCAGCTGCCAGACTTCCAATTTTTCAAATTTAAACGACATGTTCGCTCCGCTCTTACCGTCATCGGTCTACCGTCCACCGTCCTTAATGTGCGTCAACTTTGAGAATCTGCACCTTATAGCTCACGCGCACTTCGCCGGGCTGGCGATAGGGGTACTTATCTTTGCCGAGGTATTTGAAAGCCAGGGTGTCGATGTGTTCGTCTGCGCCTTGCTCATTGACCTCGATGATCTTGCCCTGGATCTGTAGATACCGATACGGGTTGGCCGGGTCGGCGATGCAGAGCGCAACCTGGGCATTGCGGCGCATGTTGCGGTCTTTGATGCGGCCTTTGGCTGAATTGATGTGGATATATTCGCCGGTTGTATTGAACCAGATGGGGGTTACCTGTGGTGAGCCGTCTCTGTTCAATGTGGCCAGGTAGAGAAAAGCTTTCACTTCGTCTTTGAGCAAATCTTGATGAGAGGTGGGAATGGTTTTCATGTTTTATCCTTTGCGGACGAACAGTCCGCCCATTTTGTCGTTATTGTGGAAATCGAGGATGGTTTGAATATCTTCCTCGGTGCAGCCGAGCAGGATCTTGAGCTCGGCGTCGCGTTTCATCAGGTCTACGGTAGTGACGATGCCGGTGAGACTACGCTCCGGCTGCGATCCAACCCAGACGTCGATCCCGCCACCGTCGCTGGCGAATGTGCCATCCAGGTAACCGTAATCGAGCGGGTAGACGATCTCCGGGTGGCGTGGGTGATGTGAGTCACGAGGACGGTCAATCACCAGCGGGTTTTCATCCACCAGCTTCTGCAGATATTTCCAGAATTCGTTTTTCATTTCGATCCGGGAATCTAGCGGAACAGGTCGCTCTTTTTCTCGCGCAGGAGTTCCTTGAACGAACCTTCCCGCAGCGGATAGGGGAAGCCGCGCACGATGACGGCGGGTGTCCCTTCGGCGGCTTCGCCCATCACAAGGGATGCGGCGGCAGCCAGTTCGTCTGCCGCGGCGACAAAGGTGATGCGCAGGCGGTAACCGAACAGGTCGGGTTTGCCGCGCGCGTCCACCACGGCAGGCAGGCCGGAAAGTCCGATGCAGGTGCCGACCACGCCGTGCCGCCAGGCGCGTCCGTGCGAGTCGATGATCATCACGCCCAGACGGCGACCGGTGGTGAGTTTCAGCCGGCGGCGGATATCGAGGGCGGACTGGTCGGGGTTTTCTGGGAGCAGGAGCACCCAGTCTTCTGGGTTGGTGCTGTCGGCTTCTGCTTCCGGGGCATTGACATTGGAGTGGTCGATCCCGGCGCTGGCGCAGACGAAGCCCAGACGGTGCTCCACGATCACGGTCCCCGGGCGGACCCGCAGGACCTCCTTGCATTCGCGCAGGATGAGTTCCGTCAGACGCGGGTCTTTCTCGGCCTGTTTTCCCAGTTCGACGGCTTTTTCGGATGGCTTGACCGTGTTCAGGTTGACCTGCCGTCCTTCGGCTTTGCTGACGATCTTCTGTGCCAGGACGAGGATATCGTTATCTTCCAGGGTCAGGTGCGCGTCCTGAATGGCGCCCAGCAACAGGTCCGCTAGGTTGTCGCCGGGCTGGATCAGGGGAATTTTGGGGATGGGGGTGAAGGTCAGGGCCATGGTCGTTTTCCACTAAAGATTAGTTTTGG
>CAZRCR010000512.1:0-2623 GCA_964598615.1 uncultured Anaerolinea sp. | reverse complement strand
GCTCGAGTTATTTGGAAACGATTTCATACACCGGTTTTGATACTGAAGGAACCGCCAATGATCTTGCCCCTGCTTATCAGGTCCGGTTTGTGCTTGCAGACCGGTCGCAGGTCGGGGATGTGCCCACGCAATATAATGTTTGGGATATCGTCGATACGCAATACCTGGACCGGATCGAGATTTGCTATGGGGCCTGCGGCGCGACCGGATCCACTACCATCCGGACCTATGACCTGGGCTATACCCTGGCGGCGGCTCCCAACTCCAACGGAACGTTGACCTTGACCAGCCTGGCGATCAGCGGTGGGGGATTTACCGAGGATGGGATTTCGATCCCGGCTACGCAATCTGCTACTGTCCGCTTTAATTACCAGAACATGGCCAACCGCGCAGTGAGCGGCAGTACGGACCCGTTCAATTATCCGCGCCTGGTGAGCATCGAGAATGGCTATGGGGGCAAGCTGACCTATACGTACGAGACGGATGGACGTGGGACGGATTCCTGGTACAACTACCGGGTCCAGAAAGCGGAAGTTTCCAGTGGCTTGGGTTTGGCCGTGGCGCGCAGTTACACCTATGTCACTCCTGTCTATTCCGGGATCGGGGCAAATTCCTATCTGGGAGAATTGATCGGTTATACAACGGTCACCGAAAACAGCCTGGATTTCAACAACAGCAACGCCATCCTGTCGAGCACTGTGCACCAGTACGGTACGACCGGCCTGGATGTGGGCCGTGAATACTCGACAGAGGTCTCTTCCAGCGGTGTTGTATACCAGAAGACGGTCAATAGCTATGTGACCGATAACAGCCAGGCAACTTCTCCGTATTGGAACTATCGTTATTTGGCCCAGATTGAAAACTATACCCGCTCGAATGGCAGTCTTGTGCTGGTTTCGAAAACCCAATACTACAACGATCCGGCCACGGGCAACCTGCTGGTGCAATCCGACTATTTGGGGACCTCCCTGTATCGCAAGATCTATCACGAGTATCTGGCGAATCCTGACCCGGATGTGTATATCCTGGGAGCAGTTTCTCGTACTTTGCTGGTGGATGCCAACAACCAGATCTATTCGGATACCTATTATCATTATGATGATGGCATTGGCACGCCGCCAGTTCATGGCAAGGTGACCCTGACCCAGGCGCGCACCGGCAGCGGGACCCAAACGGTGGATTCCGCGGCCGAATACGATGTATATGGCAATGCGACGGCCAGTATCGTGTATGACGATTATGGCACTGTGAATGCTGCTCCCACGGCAAATGCGATCGAAAGTAACGCGGAGTACGATGATGTGGTGCATACCTATCCCGTGGAGACCACCAATGCGCTGAACTATTCCACAACAACCACTTATCTTTATACCCTGGGGGTTGCCTACGAAACCACAGATATCAATGGCTGGCCAACCACGACAACCTATGATGGCCTGGGGCGGACTCTGTCTGTGACCGCGCCGGGGCTGAACCAGCCGGGGGTCCGGTATTCGTATCCCGGGCCGAACGCCAACGGACAGGTGGCGGCTCCCTATGCCATCGAGATGCAGATCCTGGACCAGACTGCAAGTGCGTATCGTTCGGTGTGGGGGATCTATGATGGGCTGGGACGTGTCTTGCAGAACCAGGTCTATGATGCTGATCAGGGGCAATTGCTCCTGACGGATGTTTCCTTCAATGCCCAGGGGCAGACCGGCAAGCAGAGCTTGTCCCACTATGCCAGCGGGAACGGTGGTACGTACATTACTCCCGACTGGTCTACACTGACCTATACGTCATCCACTTACGATGGATTGGGGCGGCAGATCAGCACCACGGCTCCCGGCAACCTGACCAGCCAGACGGCTTATGATGGCTTGACGACCACCGTTACCGACCCGAACGGCAATCTGCGCAAACAGATCGCGGATGGGCTTGGCCGTCTTGTGCAGGTACAGGAATATCAGGGGACGGCAGTGTATGCGACAACGCAATATGCCTACGATGAAGCCAATCGTCTTGTGCAAGTGATAGATGCCCTTCAGAATGTCACCAGCCTGGAATACAATCGGCTGGGGCAAAAGATCAGCATGGATGATCCCGACATGGGCGAGTGGTCCTATGAGTATGATTCGCGCGGTAATTTAGTGAAACAGACCGATGCGCGCGGCGAGGAATTGACATTCACTTACGATACTTTGAACAGGATGACGAACAAGTACGATGGGAATACATTGCTGGCTTCCTACTCGTATGGCACAACCACGGGAACATTGGGGATGCGCATTTCCATGAGCGATGCGAGCGGGTCGGCTTCCTGGACTTATGATAACTACGGGCGGACCGTTTCGGAAACCCGCACGATGGACTCCCTGACAAATACCACAACAACTGCCTCGGACTGGCTGGGACGCATCCTTTCCACAACGTATCCGAACGAGGAAACGGTCTATTACTCGTATGATGCCCTCGGCCGTCCGGTGGATCTGACCAGCAGCGAAGTTGCCAATACCACACTGGCCGAATTGGCGTATGACCAGTTGGGGCGGATCACGACCCTTTCCCTGGGGAACGGTGTGGTGGACGTCACCAATGCGTATGACTCGGCCCTGCGGCTGGATTCCCGCCAGGCGGTAAATTC
>CAZRCR010000511.1:0-2629 GCA_964598615.1 uncultured Anaerolinea sp. | reverse complement strand
CTTGTCCACAAGAAGGGTTTGTACGATGAAATCCTCCAAGTGATTGCTGGTGTGGATGCAGAGAAATTTCGTACGAAAGTGTCTGAAGAGAAAAGAAGGATGGGGGAGATTTTATACAACCCCGATGAATTGAACCGTGAGTTTAAAAGGGTCTTTGGGTTATTGGATTGGAATTCTGTGACTCGTACTTACTATGTTTCAGACAAGTTTGAAATTGTCAAACTTATCGAACCACTTGATCATAAGCAACAAAAAGAACTTCTTGTTGCACACGATGAGCCATTAATCAGATCCTATAACCAAACTGATTACGTCAAAGACAAAATCGCTGTTGAAGTGCAGATGGGGAAGTATTTTGCGGTAACTTACGATCTGTTCGTAAAACATTTGTCCTTTTATACAGGCGGCTTGATTGACGTTGGCGTTGAAATATTACCCAGCCTAAGTATGCACGAAAGAATGTCTTCCGGGCCGCCTTTTTTTGAAAAGGAAGTCCATAATGTTTTACGACATGGGAGAACAACACCACCCGTTCCATTAGTGATATTGGCTATTGAACCATGAGAAATCCGAACACCCTGAAAAGGGTGTTTTTTTATTTCTCATTACATAATATACTAGAATATTATCATAAATATTGACATATTCGTCCCGCTTTGCTATAATGCCGCGGCATTCGTAAAAGGCCGTAAAAGGAGCGTTTATGTCTGAGTTGGTCATCAAAAATCTGCACGTCAGCATCGAAGGCAAGGAAATCCTGAAAGGCCTCGACCTGACGGTAAAACAAGGCGAAGTCCATGCCATCATGGGGCCGAACGGCACGGGCAAGTCCACATTGGCCTACACCCTGATGGGCCACCCCTCCTACACCGTGACCGGCGGTGAGATCACATTCAAGGGCCAGAGCCTGCTCGACCTGGAAGCCAACGAACGCTCCCGCCTGGGCTTATTCCTGGCCTTCCAGTACCCGGTCTCCATCCCCGGCGTGACGGTGGCCAACTTCCTGCGCACGGCAGTCAATGCCCGGCGGCGCGCCGTCAACCCGGAAGATAAAGGCATCGCCATCCCCGAGTTCCGCAAACTGCTCAAGGAAAAGATGGATCTGCTGAAGATGGATTCCACGTTTGCCGGGCGTTACCTGAACGAAGGTTTCTCAGGCGGCGAGAAGAAACGCGCCGAAATTTTGCAGATGGCCACCCTGAAACCGGAGATTGCCATCCTGGACGAGACCGACTCCGGCCTCGATATCGACGCCCTGCGCATCGTCTCCGAAGGCGTCAATGCACTTTCGGGACCCGAACTCGGTGTACTGGTCATCACACATTATCAAAGGCTGTTGAACTACAACAAGCCCCAGTTCGTGCACATCATGTACGGCGGACGTATCGTCGAATCCGGCGGGCCGGAACTGGCCTTGCACCTCGAAGAGCACGGGTACGACTGGGTGCGCGAAAAGTACGAAGCAGAAGTTGCCTGATTTACTGGTAGTTGATTGAGGCAAACATGAGCGAAGACGCAAAGATTCTCGAAGATATTGGGCAGTACAAATACGGGTTCAGCGACCCGGAAAAGTACGTTTTCAAGTCCCGCAAGGGGTTGGACCGGGAAGTTGTGGAACAGATCTCCCACATGAAGAATGAGCCGCCATGGATGCTGGACTTCCGGCTGAAAGCGCTCGACCACTTCCTGTCCCGACCCATGCCGTCGTGGGGGCCGGACATTTCCGCCCTGCACCTGGACGATATTTACTATTACATCAAACCCGCCGAAGCCCAGAGCAAGAACTGGGACGATGTGCCTGATACCATCAAGAACACCTTCGAGAAACTGGGTATCCCCGAAGCCGAACGCAAGTTCCTGGCCGGGGTGGGGGCGCAGTATGAGTCCGAGATGGTGTACCACTCCATCCTGGAGCACCTCGAGAAGCAGGGCGTCATCTTCCTGTCCATCGAGGAAGGCTTGCGCCAGCACCCGGACCTGTTCCGCGAATACTTCGGCACCGTGGTGCCCATCGAAGATAACAAGTTCGCCGCCCTGAACTCGGCCGTCTGGTCGGGCGGATCGTTTGTCTACGTGCCAAAGGGCGTCAAAGTGGACCTGCCCCTGCAGGCCTACTTCCGCCTGAACGCCGCCAACGTCGGTCAGTTCGAGCGCTCGCTCATCATCGTGGATGAAGGCGCGTCGGTACACTACGTGGAGGGCTGCACGGCGCCTCAGTACACCACCGACTCGTTCCACTCCGGCGTGATCGAGATCATTGTCAAGAAAGGCGCCCGTTCGCGCTACTCGACCATCCAGAACTGGTCCACCAACGTGTTCAACCTGGTGACCCAGCGCGCCAAGGTCTTTGCCGACGGCACCCACGAGTGGGTGGACGCGAATCTTGGCAGTAAGGTCACCATGAAATATCCCTCCTGCTACCTGATGGAACCAGGCGCGCACGGCGAAATGCTCTCGATGGCCTTCGCCGGTCCCGGCCAAGTGCAGGACGCCGGGTCGAAGATGGTCCATTTCGCCCCGAACACCACCAGCAAGATCGTCTCCAAGTCCATCTCGAAGGGCGGCGGACGCGCCTCGTACCGCGGCCTGCTCAAGGTCCAGAAGGGTGCCACCGGGGTCAAGTCCAACG
>CAZRCR010000510.1:0-2630 GCA_964598615.1 uncultured Anaerolinea sp. | reverse complement strand
CCGGCTTCGTGGATATTTCGACTTTTAAAGTCATCGACGCCATGCCTGAACTGGCAGGGCAGGTTGCGTCTACGCGCTTACAGATCAACCCGGAGAATGTCAACGCGCTGACCGACTCCAATCCGCTCGAAGTGCGGGGC
The DNA here is from genome assembly GCA_964598615.1 of uncultured Anaerolinea sp. GTDB lineage: Bacteria > Chloroflexota > Anaerolineae > Anaerolineales > Villigracilaceae > UBA877. The sequence goes on along the minus strand of CAZRCR010000510.1, from coordinate 2,490 downwards.
GTAACGCGCGAGTACCAGGATTTTGGTCCCAGCTGGTATTTCACCGGTTCAGTGGTCAACACCACCGGCGTAGCTATCGATGATGCGATCGTGGCGGTGGCGGTCTATGACGCTGATGGCATCCTGGTGGGGGCTTATTTTGCCTACCTGAGCAAATCCGGCGACATTCCTGCTGGCGGGAGCGAGACTTTCGACCTGTACGTGACCCTCGACCCGGCCCTCGACCCGTCCACGCTGACCTACGAACTGGTCGCCTGGGACGATTGATCTGCTAAATTTGATGGTCGGCGGCGGCGAACAGCCGCCGCTTTTGTTTCTTACACTCCTCTTATTGACGCCTTAAATAGGGGATGGTATCATTATTCTGTCTGTTTTAGCACTCTCGCGCCGAGAGTGCTAAAACAAAGTGCCAGGCCTCTATGTCTGAACTGACCGACCGCCAGCGTCTTGTCCTTGCCCTGATTGTGCGTGATTACACCGAAAACGCCCAACCGGTGGGTTCGGCGCGTCTGGTGGAACATTACAAGCTCGACCTGAGTACGGCCACCATCCGCAACGAGATGGCTGCCCTGACCGAACTGGGTTACCTGCGCCAGCCGCACACTTCTGCCGGGCGCGTGCCCACGGAAGACGGCTACCGCTACTTTGTCACGCACGTGGTCTACCAGGCCGACCTCCCCGAACCGGCGCGCGATACCATCAGCCACCAGTTCCACCAGGCCCGACAGGATGTGGAGCAGTGGATTCCGCTGGCCGCATCCATCCTGGCGCACCAGTCGAAGGCGGCATCCCTGGTCACTGCGCCGCATGCCGAACGCGCCCGCTACAAGCACCTTGAACTGATCTCCACACAGGGGCGTCAGGTGTTGATGGTGCTCGTGCTGGCTGGCGGCGAGGTCAACCAGCAAATTCTCACTCTGGCCGAACCTGTGGCGCAGGAACGTCTCTCGGCAGCGGCCAATGAATTGAACAGGATTGCCCTCGGGAAAACGACCGAGGAGATCGCCGCTCTCCCGCCGCGTGCCGATGCTCTTGAAAAGGATATCCTGACCCTTGTTCTGGCGGATATGAACCGCGGTGAGCGGCGCGTCTCCGGTGAGATCTATCTCGACGGCCTGACCAATGTGCTCTCCGAGCCGGAATTCCTCGAGTCTGACGATGCCCGGCGTGCCATCCGCCTTTTCGAGGAGCGCAGCCTTTTACAGGATTTGCTGGCCCGCACCATGCCCAACAGCAACGTGGGCGGTGTTCAAGTGCTGATCGGCGGCGAAGGCAAGTGGGAGGAACTCAAGCAGTGTTCCGTGGTCCTGGCCCGCTACGGTATCCCCGGCCATGCCACCGGCATGTTAGGCGTCTTTGGCCCGATGCGTATGGCCTACTCGCGTACCATTCCTACCGTCCGCTTTATGGCGGACCTGTTGAGCAGTCTCGTTTCTGAAACTATCGTTGGAGAAGAAGAATGAGCAGTAAGAAAGACAAAGTGCGCCGCCCTGAACCTGAGGCGGAGCAGACCCCTGAAGTTCTTTCCGAACCCGGCACTGGGTCCGCACCTGATACGGCGCCGGATGCTTTCCTTGCGTTGGAGGAATTGCAAAAACAACTGACCGAGTGCCAGTCCCGTGCTGCAGATATGGAGCAGCAACTGGCCCAGGCGCAGTCACAGGTTGCCGAGTACAAGGACGGTTGGCAGCGTTCCCTGGCTGACTTCCAGAACTACAAGCGCCGCGTGGATGCTGAAGCGAAGGATACTTACAACAACGCGGTAGGAACCATCGTCAAACGCTACCTGCCCATCCTCGACGACCTCGAGCGTGCCCTGGCGCATCGTCCTGCCGACCTGCCCTGGGCGGACGGGATTGAACTCATCTATCGCAAGTTACAGACCATTCTCGAGAACGAGGGTGTGAAACGCATCGAGGCGGAAGGCCAGCCTTTCGACCCGAACTTCCACGAAGCTATCGGGCAGGAACCGGTGGAAGGCGTGGAAAGCGGCACTGTCATTGGCATTGTCCAGCAGGGATATATGCTTGGCGAGCGCGTTATTCGTCCCGCATTGGTGAGGGTAGCGCAATAGTGCGCTTTCGTATCATGTGTTTCTGTGTCACGTGACACGGGAGCATGTGACATATCATTTTTCTATGCAGGAGTCATCATGTCGAAAATCATTGGAATCGATTTAGGAACCACCAACTCTGTCTGCGCGGTCATGATGGGCAGCGAACCGGTTGTCATCCCCTCGTCGGAGGGGGAGCGGCTGGTTCCCTCCGTAGTGGCGTTCAACAAGAACCACGAGCGTCTTGTGGGACGCGTGGCCCGCAACCAAGCTATCATCAATTCACAGAACACCATTTTCTCGATCAAGCGCTTCATGGGCCGCAAGTACGAAGACCCCGAAGTGCAACGTACCCTGCCGCGCATTCCCTACACCGTGCTCCCCGCCGAGAATGGCGATGTACGTGTGCGTTTGGATGACAAGGAATATTCTCCGCC
>CAZRCR010000509.1:0-2634 GCA_964598615.1 uncultured Anaerolinea sp. | reverse complement strand
GGGCGGTATTTCGCTGGTCTACAGCAGGCGCTCTATGCCCCCACCTTTGGCATTTGCAGTGCTCTGGCAGCCCAGGGTACCCCGCCTGACATGGTCCAGATCGGCAACGAGATCACCAACGGCCTGCTCTGGCCGGATGGCAAAAACGATGAGAATTTCGACAACCTGGTGGCCCTGTTGAAGGAAGGGCGGCGGGCAATAAAAGCCTGTTCGCCCGCAACGCAGGTCATGATCCATCTCGATAACGGCGGCAACAACGCCATGTACCGGCACTGGTTCGACAGTTTCTTCGCTTATGACATGCCCTTCGACCTGATCGGCGTCTCGTACTACCCTTACTGGCACGGCACACTGGCCGACCTGCAAAACAACCTGAACGACATCGCCGCCCGCTACGGCAAAGACATCGTTCTGGTCGAAACATCCTACGCCTTCACCAGCGCGGACGCCGACGGCTGCGAGAACATCATCACCAACCAGGAGCAGCCCGGCTACCCCTTCACGCCCGAGGGGCAACGCGACATGCTGGCCGACGTCATGTCCATCGTGCGCGCCGTTCCCGGCGGGCGCGGCCTGGGGGTTATGTGGTGGGACGCCACCTGGACCGCCGTCCCCGGCAACGGCTGGGATGCCTTCCACCCGTCCGTTGGCAACAACTGGGAAAATCAGGCCCTGTTCGACTTCGACTTCCGCGCCCTGCCCGCCATGAAATTGTTCCGCCAGCCCTGAGAAAACAGATAAAATTATCTCCTCTCCTTCAGGCCCCTCTTCCGTAAGGGAGAGGGGCCGCGGGGAGTTATGGTTACACAAATTTTATTTGGAGATTGGAATCAGAGCATGTACGACTACCCCCACCGCCGCTTGAACCCCCTGACCCGCGAATGGATACTCGTCTCCCCACACCGGGCCAAACGCCCCTGGCTGGGCCAGGTTGAAAAGACCGCCCCGCCCAACCTGCCCGCCTACGACCCGACCTGTTACCTGTGCCCCAGTAATGAACGTGCCGGTGGCATCCACAATCCCGCCTATACCGGGACATTCGTCTTTGACAACGACTTCGCCGCCATCCTCCCTGAAACGACGCAGGAACCGGACGCTGCATCCACCAGTCCGCTCTTCAAGGCCGAACCAGAGACCGGCATCTGCCGCGTGGTCTGCTTCTCGCCGCGCCACGATTTGACCCTGCCACAGCTCTCCCTGAACAAGGTCGAGGCAGTCGTCAACACCTGGAGCGACCAGACCGCCGAGCTACAGCAACGTCCCGGCATCGCCTACGTGCAAGTCTTCGAGAACAAAGGCGCGGCCATGGGCTGCTCCAACCCGCACCCGCACAGCCAGATCTGGTCACAATCGCAAATCCCGACCGAAGTAGCCAAAGAACTGGTTTCACAGAAGGAATATTTCAGCGAGCAGGGCCAGCCCCTGCTGCTAGATTACCTGTCCGAAGAACGCAAACGCGGCGACCGAGTTGTTGCCAGCAACGAACATTTCACCGCGCTGGTGCCGTTCTGGGCGGTGTGGCCGTTCGAGATGCTGTTCATCGCCCATCGCCCGGTCCCCAGCCTGCCCGCCCTGACCCAGGCCGAACGCCGCACCCTGGCCGACATCTTCCAGAAAGTCACCATCCGCTACGACAACCTGTTCGAGGTTGCGTTCCCGTACTCGATGGGTTTCCACCAGGCTCCCAACGATGGGACCGCCCACCCCGAATGGGTACTGCACGCCCACTTCTACCCGCCGCTGCTGCGCTCGGCCACCGTGCGCAAGTTCATGGTTGGCTACGAGATGCTTGGCATGCCACAACGCGACATTACCCCCGAAACTGCCGCTGCCCGTCTGCGCGAACTGCCTGAAATCCATTACACAAAAAGATGACCAGACGCCCGGTGCATAATCGGTGCTGTAGTCAAAGATATATAAAATCAGCCACGGATTTTACGGAATCCGTGGCTGATTTGTCTGGTCAGAGAACTCGATCTATCGTTTACTTTTCCCCATAGAAGACAATCTCATCGACGAATGCCCAACTTCCGGCAGGTGCATCAAGTTGCAACCCGATCGTACAGCTTCCTCCGCTGACTTCGATCCCGGTGATGACGGGATTGCTCCACTTCTGCCAACCCGTATTGACGATATCCACAACTTTATCCTCGCCACCGCAACCCTGAGCGAACAACTGCAACACGGTCTCCCCACCGCCGCCCTGGATCCACGCGCTGAAGGAGTAGGTACCGTCAGCAAGATTGTTGATGGTTTGCGAGACAGTGAAGTGGAATGGGTCGCCGCGCCAGTAGTGCATCGCCCAATCTCCATCATAGACATTGGGACCTTCGTTGCTGATATCCACCGCCTTGGCCGTGCCATCGTATGTCCAGCCGGTCAGGTCGCCGGTCTCGAATCCGGGGTTGGTAACGTAGTTCATCACACTGCTCACGTTGACAGTCGCGCTGGCCAGTTGGTCGGTCCCTTCGACAGTGCCCTGAAGGGTATATGTCCCCGGCTGGGTGCCAATGTTCGGGTCGAAGGCATCCCAGGCCACGGTCACATCACGGATGGAGTCATCCGTGAAAACCGCCTTGACCGTGGTGGGCGGCTGAAGCGTACCCATCAGGGGCAGGTTGATCTCCACCGGCA
>CAZRCR010000508.1:0-2638 GCA_964598615.1 uncultured Anaerolinea sp. | reverse complement strand
CAGACGCCAGCCGAGCAAGCCAAGTTGAGAATTATCTGGTGACCAAGTTGCCACTGCTGTATTCGGTGGATTCCCCCAAGGATAACCATTAATCGTTCCCAGATCGATTCGGAAGGTTTCGTTCCCTTCCGATGTGATGATAACTAAATCATCTTGAAGTGTATCTGGATTTTCAAAGGAATCGTCTGATTGGATGATAGAACGGTAGAGGATGTTTTTGCCATCTGGTGACCAAGACTCGAACTTGTTAATTGTTCCTGGAGCAAGATCAAGTTGCCTCTCTATTAGTTGTTTTTCCTCTTCAAGCACATCCAGAATAAAGAATCCCCAGCCTTCGTTAATCTCAGCCTGGATGACCATACTCTTGCCATCTGGGGACCATCCGCCAAAATTTTCGTACTCGCCCTCCGATGTTGTTGCTCCCAGTATTGTCATATCTCGATCATCCACTACCAACAAATGATTAAATTCTGAGTCATAACAGACGAAAAAGTTGCCTGTTGGTGACCAGTGGGGGGCACTACATGGAAGACTCAGTTCTTGGCTCTTAGCCGGATTATCCAGATTGATAATCTGCGATGATGGATCGTTATAGGAATAAGTTAGCATTTGCCGGTCAGATATTGCCTGACAGGCGCTCAGGAAGCCAATGAGAATAAACCACGGGATGATTCTTGCCAATCTGTTGGATCCAACAAACATAATCTCTCTCCTGGGAAAGCAAAGATCATGTGCGAACAAGCTCGCGCAAAATTGCAATCGTTTCCTGCTTGCCGCCCAGGCCGTTCTCGCCACCGGGGCCAACGCAGGACGGGCAACCGTCCTCGCAGGGACATTCCTGCACCAGTTCCAGCGCCTGCTTGAGCAGGTCGGCATGGAGTTCGAAGAGTTTTTCGCTGAAACCGATCCCCGCCGGAACGAGGTCATAAAGCACCACGGAAGGCTGGGGAAAGGTTTCGGATTGTACGGGCTCGATGTATGTGCCCAGATCGCCGGGATCGCACATCAGGAAGAGCGGTGCCAGGTTGCCGAGCACGTAGGCCAGTCCGGCGAGGCCGCTACGCATACGGACATTCATCTCAGCTTTCTGGTGACACTCCGGGCATAAGGTGGTCAGGTTGCTGAGTTCGTTGGCGCGCTCCCGCAGGATGCGCCCGCTCTCGTCACGGAACATGCGGAAGGGAATTTTGTGATGAACATCGTGCTGGCGCGCGCCCTCTGGTTTGCCGCAGACCTGACAGCGGAATTCATCGCGCGTTCGGACGGCATCCCGGATGCGGGTCCAGCCGGGACCGTAGTCGTTGGGGGCGTTGGTCCACAGTCCGTCCTTGCTCAGGCGTTTGACTGTCTCTTCGGAGATGGAGAGCCAGTAGCCGGTGGTCTGCAGGTCGGTGGGGGGCAGGTCGAGCGGGGACTCACCCAGGTTCTCGCGGCTGTACCAGCGTAATTTACGGAAGCCGGTCACCTGCGTGGTGACCTGTAACTCGCCCCAGCCTTTGGCGTGGGTGGTTGCCGATGAGCCGTGGGCCGCGATGGTTTCCACTTGGCTGACGGAGAGTACCTGGATGCTGACCTGCTGGAGCGGCTCGGTGAAATAGTCGCTCTCGAAGGGACGCAGGCGGGCCACCTTTTTTGCGATGTCGAGGTCTTCCACGTAGTATTGCTGGGCCTCGTGCAGGTAGACCGCGCCGGGGTGGGCCATCCACAGGGCGGACTCGCCGTCAACGATCCCAATCGTCCGTGGGCCATCCTCCGTGGCCGCTTGCAATATGTAGGTTTCGGGTGAGGCCGAACGCAGGGATATATCAGCGGCGGGATAGGAGTCGGCCATCCAGTAATACTTGTCGTTCGAAAGGTGTGACTCGTTGTTGGCGATCAGGAAATCGAGGTACTCTTTCAAGGCCACGGGGGGAAGGTTGCCGAAGGTCTCGCCCGGCTCGAAGGGCAGTTCGAACATGGCGCAACGCAGGTGGTTGAGCAGGATGAGCAGGTGGTCGGGGTTGATGAGCGCTTGCTCGGGAGAGCGGCCAAAGAAGTAGTCGGGGTGGTGGGCCAGGAACTGGTCGATGGGATTGGCAGACGCGACCAGCACCGCCGCGGCGGGTTCCAGTCCGCGCCCGGCCCGACCGGCTTGCTGGCGGGCGCTGGCGATGGTTCCGGGATACCCGACAAGGAGTGCAGCTTCCAGCCCGCCGATGTCGATCCCAAGTTCAAGGGCGCTGGTGGCCACGACAGTGCGCACCGTGCCGTCACGCAGACCTTTCTCGATTTCCCTTCTTTGGGAGGGTAAATATCCACTTCTGTAACCACGAATGGATAATGGATCATGGTTAATGGATTTCCCATTTCCCATTTTCCATTCACCGCTCTCTTGGAGATATGTCAACAGAAGTTCCACACTCCGCCGCGAGCGCGCAAACACCACGTGCTGCAAGCCATCGGCGTATAACTGTTGAGAGAGACGGACGCTCTCCAACACGGAGCTTTTGCGCAGGCCGATGGCTTCGTCGATGACGGGCGGGTTGTAGACTAGGAAATGCCGGGGACCGCGTGCCGAGCCGTCTGTGTCGATCAAGCGGACGGGGCACTCTGTCAGTTTTTCAGCCAGTTCGCGCGGGTTGCCGATGGTGGCCGATGC
>CAZRCR010000507.1:0-2644 GCA_964598615.1 uncultured Anaerolinea sp. | reverse complement strand
CAGCGCGGTCACGCGGGGATTCGCCGCGCACACCCTTGAGCACGGGAGCACCGCGGATCTCGGTGAGCATCTGTTCGATTTGATCCTTGTTAACCGGAGCGACGCGGAAGGTCACGTCTTTCAACACTTCCACAAAGATGCCGCCCAAGCCGAACATAATGGTCGGGCCAAAAGTCGGGTCGTTGACCGAGCCAACGATAACTTCGGTGCCCCAGGGAGCCATTTCCTGGATGGCAATGCCATGGATATTGGCATCGGCCTTGTATTTCTTGGCATTCTCAAGGATGGTCTTATAGGCATCGCGAGCAGCAGCATCATCCTTGATGTTGACCTTCACGCCACCTGCGTCAGACTTATGGATGATGTCCGGCGAAACGATCTTCATCACGACCGGGAAACCGATCTTTGCCGCCAGAGACGCAGCTTCGTCTTCAGACTTCGCCAACTGGGTGGATGTGATCGGCAGGCCATAGGCCGAGAAGACCTGCTTGGCCTCGATCTCGGTCAGGGCAGTACGGCCATCGGCGCGGGCAGCGGCGATGATCTCACGGGCTTTGGCGGCCAGTTTCGGGTCCGATTTGACTTCAGGTTCGCCGAGCATGGTCTGGATGCGGTGGAACTCGCGCAGGGCGGCCATGGCATTCATTGCCTGGTCAGGCGGACCGTAAGCCGGGATGCCGTTCTCGACCAGCCAGGCCATCGCCTTATCACAACGAGTACCGCCAACCATCGAAACAACCACCGGTTTGCCTTTCACACCGCTATCGTCGATGGCCTTCTTGACAGACTGGGCAATTTCCAATGGGTTGGTCATGGCGGTCTCGCAATAAAGCGCGACCAGGCCCTCGGTCCATTCGTGAGCATAAGCAAACTTGACGGATTCGTAGTACCATTCGTTGCCGGCCATACCGGTCATGTCGACCGGGTTCTTGGCGGAACCGAATTCGGGCATGTGTTTCTTGAGTTCAGCCTGCACATCAGGCGGGGCGAACTTCAACGGAATACCGAACTTCTCGGCCGAGTCAGTGGCAAGCACGCCCACGCCGCCGCCGTTGGTGATGAGCAGCAGGTTCTCGCCCTTCAGCGGAGGCTGGAGCGAAAGCGCCAGAGTACGGTCGAACAGGTTGTTCAGATCGGAAGCCTGGACAACACCTGCCTGCTGGAAAGCCGCACCATACACTTTGACCGCACCAGCCAGCGAACCGGTATGAGATGCAGCAGCTGCTGCGCCATGCGCCGAGACACCCGATTTGAGAGCGATAACAGGCTTCTTGGTTTTGCGGCAGGCATCAATGAATTTGCGCCCATCTTTCAAACCTTCGATGTAAAGACAGGTGCAGGCCGTGTTTTCATCGGTGTCGAGCCACTCGATCAGGTCGGCGAAGTCCACATCGGCCATGTTGCCGATGGAGATCATCTTATCAAAGCCCACCTTGCGGGTGTAGGTGATGGCATCCATGGCGATGAGCAAAGCGCCGGACTGGGTGATGAGGGTAGCCGAACCCTTGAAGGGCAGGAACGGACCAAAGGAGGCGTTCAGTTCATCCGAGTTGGAAAGAGAACCAACGATGTTCGGCCCCAGCACGCACATGCCATACTTACGGGCAATACCGATCAGCTCGTCTTCCAGATCGCGCCGGCCTACTTCGCTAAAGCCGGAGGTAATGACGCTCAAGGCTTTGATACCCTTCTGACCACACTCTTCCGCCACCTGGTTCACGAACTTGACCGGAACAGTGATGATGGCCAAGTCAACAGCTTCAGGCAGGGCTGTTACTGACGGAGTAACAGGCAGGCTCAGGATTTCTTCAGCAGACGGATTAATCGGATAAATCTTGCCTTTGTAGCCCCCCTTAAGCAGGTTCTCGAGCACAGTGTAGCCAATCTTGCCTGGCTGGGTGGAGGCCCCCACGACCGCCACAGTCTTGGGGCGCATAAGTTTATCGAGTGCGACTTTGTTCACAGAATGTCTCCTATCGGTGGAATACAACGCCAGCGGCGTATATGTACTGTTTTTCACAAACCAACGGCCTATTATATCCATTAATCGAAATCTAACCAGCCCCAGAAGGCATATAATTCTATGACAAAAATCCTCGCGAGAGATACGGAAGTATGGGGCGCAAAGAACAACAAAATAGAATATAATTTTTCCAAATTTCCTACCCTTGTTCAAAGCAGAGTATCATGAAATCATGTTGGGAAACACACAATGGGATCCGCTACTTTCACTTCGATTTATCCAGTTATGGGATGGATGATGATGCTGTTATTCGCGAAATAGACGAAGCGGACGCGGTTATCATGGCAGAATCGCTCAACTCGGTTCTCGTGCTAAATGATGTTCGCTATTCAGTGGGGTCATACCGGGTCGTTCGTCACCTGCAAGTCAGCGCGGACCGCTCCACGGCCTATATCAAGAAAGCTGCCGTCATCGGCGTGAACAACGCGCAAAGGGTCCTCCTGGAAGTAGTCAATCGTTTTGCAAAAAGCCCCATTGTCGCTTTTGAGGATATCAACAAAGCCAAAGAGTGGCTGATACAGGAATAAACCACCCTTTGTTCCAGCAGGCAACAACAAATTAGAACGGCAGTGCCGTTCTTTTTATTTCATTTTTTCTGTCGAATAAACGACTTACGGCATT
>CAZRCR010000506.1:0-2645 GCA_964598615.1 uncultured Anaerolinea sp. | reverse complement strand
AAAGAGATTGGCCTGGCTCTATCCCTGACGGAGATCACCGTCAAAGGCTATGTCAGCACGCTGTTGAGCAAGTTGGGCGTCGCCGACCGTACGCAGGCCGCGCTGTTGGCAGTCCGCTATGGGTTGGTTCGCCCACAAGACTTGCCACACATCCCCGGCGATGCAGACGCGGATCGCGGACCCCGTTCATGATAGCGGTGCTTTCCCCTACCTACCTTCGTAGGGAGTAATTCCCCTACTCACGCGGGCTGACAGACGGGTGCGCTTCCGGTATGCTTAAAGCATCAGGAACAAGCCCCAATGAACTCCCCGACTGTATCCCCCCCTGGTCCATCCCCACTCCCCTGGTTGCGTTGGACTCTGCCCCGTGATCCACTGAACGGCATGCTCAATCTGAGTAGAGCATATGGGGACATCGTCGGTCTTTCACTTGGTCCGCAGCCTGTCTATCTGCTCAATCATCCCAACTTCGTTCAGGCAATCTTGAATACAGGCCCGCAAGCGATTTACCCGGTATCCCTGCCCGGTCTCGAACCTGAGATTTGCCTGCACGCGGATCTGGCCCTGGCGCCTTTTTGGCAACCCGTGCGCCAGGCTGAGAGTGCGGCGTTGATCGCCACCACCTGCCAGGAGACCGCGGCCGCGTGGCCTGCGAAGACCAGGCTGGACCTGAGCCAGCTTATGGCACAACTGGCGCTGTCCATCGCTTTCCGGTTGCTTGCCCCTGCGCAACCCATGCCTGCCGGGCTGTTGCTGGTGATCCAGGCGGTCATGCACAGTGCCACACCCTACCTGCCCGGCTTTGACCAGCGCCGCTGGTTCCTTTGGCCTATCCGCCCCTCTTTGCCACACACCTGGGCAAACTACACCCTGACCTTCCGCGCCCGCGCCGACCATCCGCTCAGCATCAGCGCCTGGGTCCAGCAGGACCACGATCCGTGGCAGAACTGGCTGGATTTCAACTCCTTCGACCTGACCACCGACTGGCAGAAATTCTCGCTCACCGTGGCCGCCACCGGCAGCGACGAGCAGGCCCAGTTAATCTTTGGGCTGGGTGCTGAAACCGGCACCTTCTGGCTGGATGACGTGCACTTGCAAGCCGCCGCCCCGGATGTTTACCGGCGCGATTTCGACAACGGCATCGTGCTGGTCAATGCCACGACGCAGACGGTCAGCGTGCCGCTGGACGACGAGTTCCACAAGATCGACGGCACGCAGGACCGCACCGTCAACGACGGCAGTACGGTCAGCGAGGTGAGCCTCCCGCCACTGGACGGAATCATCCTGCTGCGCCCGTAACCATCCATTCGGGGGATAGTATCGGCCAGGTGATTTGTCTATTATTTCACATGGATACCGCCGTTCCGGGCGGATTAGCCTTGCCGGGAGGGCAAAAATGAACACAAAACAAAACAACCTGATTTGTTTTCTCGCAATACTCGTCTGCCTGTTCATCGTCTCCTGCAACCTGAAAACCAACCAACCAGCAACAACCGAACCGGTCGCCACCGAGTCAGCCGTGACAACGACCGAAGAAGCGGCGGTTTTCGACGAACCAGCCGCCGGGACATTCATGAAATGGATCGACTCCAGCTATGTGGTATATGTGCCCGGAAGCGAGTTCACAATGGGTCAGGATGAGACCGAGGCCAGTGACCATAGCCCGGCCCACAGTGTCACGCTGGGCGGTTACTGGATCCAACAAGCCGAAGTGACCAACGCCATGTACGCCCTGTGTGTCAGTTTAGGCGCCTGCACGCCGCCCACGGAAACCACGGACTGGTATTCCGATCCCGAGTACATCAATGCACCGGTTGTAGGTGTCAACTGGAACCAGGCCGAAACGTACTGCGAGTGGGCGGAGGCCCGCCTGCCCACCGAAGCTGAATGGGAACTGGCCGCCCGCGGCACGGATGGGAATCCATATCCCTGGGGAAACGATGTACCCTCTTGTACCCTGCTCAACTTCAAGGATTGTCTGCCCGTCCCGGCCCCAGAAGTGGTCCGCACCTATCCATTGGGAGCCAGTCCTTACAATCTGGCCGATATGGCAGGCAATGTTGCGGAATGGGCCTTCGACTGGTATGCCGATGACTATTACGCTGCGTCACCGGCCAGCAACCCCACCGGACCCGAAACCGGCACAGCACGCGTGGTACGCGGCTCGAGCTACCTGACGCCCGCCGAAGAATTGAACATCACCCTGCGCGACTCTCTGGAACCAGAGCAGGCGCGTACCGACCTGGGATTCCGCTGTGTCCTGAACGGGGAAGCACTTGCCGATGAAAACCCGCCCACGCCGGCCTGTACTGTACTTTCCTTCGATCTGACCTATCCCGTTCAACAGTGGCCGGGACAGGAACCCGTCACACCGCCCGGAGCATCGCTGGTTACATACTGTATCGATGACAATGGCACTCAATACGGCACGGCCGTGGTACAACTCGAGCCCGGAGTCGATCCAGCCGCAGTCACGATCACGTCTCCGAATGGCTCCCTGAACTGTTTGCAGGACACGAACGATCCGCTCAAATTCAACTGCAGCGGTTCGGCCCTGCAACCGGGGCAATGGACCACTGTGGATGTCTGCGAACTGACTACATCGTCTTCCGCCCCAACCACACCTTACTGCCCTGCATTTTATA
>CAZRCR010000505.1:0-2645 GCA_964598615.1 uncultured Anaerolinea sp. | reverse complement strand
CCAGCGTGCCGTCCGGAACTTTACCCGTTCCGAAAGTGTTGACATAAATCGACATGGGTTTGGCTACGCCGATGGCGTAAGCCAACTGAACGGAGCACTTGGAGGCCAGACCGGCGGCAACGATATTCTTCGCAGCGTAGCGTGCCCCGAAAGCAGCCGAACAGTCGACTTTTTCGGGAGACTTGTTCACAACGGCCCCGCCTCCCATCTGAGCGCCTGGGTACCCGCCATCGAACTGAACCACCAAATCCGGCCAGCCATGCTTGCCAGCCTGGACCTTTCGCAGGCACGCGTCAGCAGTGTCCATGAGCCGTGCCCGGCCGTTATTTCTTCGGAGGAACTGCGCAAGAAGGATCTCCTGATCTCCTCGCCGGACGAGGAACGCCGCAGGCAGGGCGTGGATTCGATCAAACGCAGCATCGACCTGGCCCATGAACTGGGAGCCGGAACAGTGGTTGTGCATCCGGGTCAGATCCAGTCGGATAGTGCCCCGGAAAAGGAATTGCGCACCCTGGTCATGACCGGGAAAGCGCAATCGCCCGAATTCATCGCCTTGCGTGACCGGATGGTGGAACTGCGCGCCCGGCTGGCAGGACCGTACTTTGAAGCTGTGAAGAAAAGCATCCGCGAACTGCTCGAGTATGCCCGCCCGCTGGGAGTGCGGCTGGGATTGGAAAACCGCTACCACCACCTTGACCTGCCTTCGCTGGATGAGATGGGCGAATTGCTTGCCCTTGCCGGGCCCGAACAACTCGGGTTCCTGTATGATACCGGCCATGCCCATACGCTCGACAGGCTGGGGTTCTACCCGCACGAAGAGTGGCTGAAGCGGTATGGCACGCGCATCATTGGAGTTCACCTCCACGATGCCGTTGGCGTGGATGACCACAAAATGCCCGGTCAGGGCGAACTGGATTTTCGAATGATCGCCCGCTACCTGCCCCAAGGAGCATACCGCGCCCTTGAAATTCGCGAGGTGATTTCCCCCGAGGAGATCAAAACGGGACTACAATTCCTGGCCCAAACCGGCTGCATCGAGATCGTAAGCCAACCCTAAATCACCTGGTATCGGCTGTACAGGTTATCCCTGTTGCATCCGTACCGATAAATTTACAGGCTGATTGCCAGAATCGAAGATAGGAGTACTACCATGCAAAAGTTATTCAAGAAACGCCAGAACACTTTCATCAAGCTCATCCATGACCAGGCTGCATTGACACTCGCCGGTCTGGAGGCGCTCAAAGCGTACATGGTCGACCAGGATGCTGCTGCTTCCGCCACGTTGATCTCGAAAGAGAAGGAAGCCGACGAAGCCCGCCGCATCCTGATCTACGAACTGAACAAGACCTTCATCACCCCCTTCGACCGCGAAGACATCTTTGCCCTGTCACGCGCCATCGACGATGTGCTCGACTATGCCTACAGCACCGTCAACGAGATGCAGGTTCTGAAGGTGGAACCCACTTCCTACATGCAGCGCATGGCTTCCCTGCTGCGGGATGCGGCCTACGAACTGCTCATGGCCGTGGAACGCTTCGAGGATCATACCGGCGTGGCCGGTGACCATGCCCAGCGCGCCAAAGCGCTCGAGAACAAGGTCGAGGACATCTACCGCGAGGCCCTGGCTGACCTGTTCAGCGGTGCGGAAGATATCGCCCACGTGGTCAAGATGATGAAACTGCGCGAAGTCTATCGCCACCTCAGCAATGCGGCTGACCGTGGCGATGAGGCAGCCAACGTCATCGCCGACATTGTGGTCAAGATCGCGTAAAGAAGGCTGTTCCATGTCTCCCATTATCATCGCCGTGATCGTCCTGGCCCTGGGATTCGACTTCCTGAATGGCATCCATGATTCGAGCAATGTGGTCGCCACGATGATCTCATCCCGGGCGCTCTCGCCGCGCATGGCGCTCTTCATGACCGCCGTGGCAAACTTTCTGGGCCCGTTCATTTTCGGTGTCGCTGTGGCCAACACGATCGGTCATGAGATCGTTGCCGCGGAAGCAATCAATACCCCTGTCCTGCTGGCTGCCCTTTCCAGCGCAATTGTCTGGAACCTGCTGACCTGGTACCTGGGCTTTCCCAGCAGTTCTTCCCATGCCTTGATTGGCGGCTTCATTGGTGCCGTCGTGATCGGTGCAGGCTGGGGCGCCATTCAGATGCACGGAATGTGGAAAATCCTGATCGCCCTGTTCACCTCGCCCATTATCGGCTTTGCCATTGGCTATGTGATCCTGCGCCTGCTCCTGCTACTCAGTTGGAATGCCACTCCGCGCGTCAACTGGTTCTTCAAGCGCGGACAGGTGCTCACCGCCCTGGCCCTGGCACTTAGCCACGGCACAAATGATGCCCAGAAGACGATGGGTATCATCACCCTGGCGCTGGTTACCGGCGGGTATCTCACGAAGTTCGAAGTGCCCACCTGGGTTATTCTGCTATGCGCCACCATGATCGCTCTCGGCACCGCCGTGGGCGGCAACAAGCTCATCAAGACCTTGGGCGGCAAGTTCTACAAGATTCGCCCGGTGGATGGCTTTGCATCGCAACTTGCCTCGGCGGTTGTCATCCTGGGTGCATCGCTGATCGGCGGCCCCGTCAGCACCACCCAGGTGGTCAGTTCGGCTATCATGGGCGTTGGCGCAGCA
>CAZRCR010000504.1:0-2647 GCA_964598615.1 uncultured Anaerolinea sp. | reverse complement strand
TGCGCCGCAAGAAGCGCCGTCCCACCACGCCGCTCGAACCCGAGACCGATGACGGGGACGAGGTCGAGTCCCCGCGCTGGCTGGCCGATCCCAATGCCTCCCCCGAGGACCAGCTCGATCAGGCCGAACTGGAGCACGCCATCCAGCACTGTCTCGACCACCTGCCCGTGGAATTCCGCGCCGTGGTGGTCCTGGCCGACGTGCAGGGCCTCGATTACACCGAGGTTGCCCGCGCCGCGAGCGTGCCGCTTGGCACGATCAAAAGCCGCCTGGCACGTGCCCGCCTGCGTCTGCGCGAATGCCTGCAGGGCTTTCGGGAACTTTTACCCGCCGCCTTCCGTCTGGAAGGGGAGCGTGGCGCATGAAGACACAACTCTCCTTCCGCGATGTGGAACGACTTTCGGCCTACCTGGACGGGCAACTCCCGCAGGCCGAAGCCGCGCGCCTGCGCACCCGCCTCGAATCGGACCCTGAACTGGCAGCGCTCCTGGTCGAATTGCGCGAAGCCCGGACCGTCCTCCGCCGCACCCCGCAGCGACGCGCCCCGCGCAATTTCACGCTCACACCCAGGATGGCAGGCATCCGGCCGCCGGTCCCGCGCGCCGTTCCGGCGTTGTCCTGGGCGTCGGTGGCCGCGGTCCTTATGTTCGTCTTCACCCTGGGCGGCAATCTGCTGACCCAGATCCCCCTCGGCGCGAGCGCGCCGATGATGGCCGCCGCTCCGAGCGGCATGGGCGGCGCGGCGGACGAAGCCTACGCCGCAGCCACGGAGGTTGCCACCGAAGCGCCGGTGCAGGAGAACGCCATTGATACATACGGCACTGCCACCCCGGAGATGTACGCCCTGACCGCCCCCGAAGCGACCACTGCCCCGGACGCGCGTAGCGCCGAGCCTCCCAATGGGGACCAAGCCGCCAAGACCGCGGAACCGGTCAGCCCGTGGCTGATCATCTGGCCGGGTCTGGCGCTCCTGCTGGGCGGAGCAGCCCTGCTCCTCCGCTGGCAGCGTCAACTGGCCTTCAAACGCAAGTTGCAAAAAAAGTAGATCAAAGTAGATCCAAGCCCCCTCCCGCCATCTGAAACCAGGTGGCGGGATTTTTTATTCCGGATCGTCCGTGCTACAATAAAATCAAGGAGAAACCTATGGCTACGATCGCTCCTGTGCGCCCATCCCCCCTGGCCGGGAAATGGTACGAAGGCAACCCCAAGGCCCTCGCCCACGCTGTGGACCGCTATCTCGACATGGCCGAACTCCCCGAACTGCCGGGTGTTGTAGTGGCCGTCATCGCCCCGCATGCCGGGCACATCTACT
Organism: uncultured Anaerolinea sp.; assembly: GCA_964598615.1. Classification (GTDB taxonomy): domain Bacteria; phylum Chloroflexota; class Anaerolineae; order Anaerolineales; family Villigracilaceae; genus UBA877. The sequence continues at coordinate 1,335 of CAZRCR010000504.1, read as the reverse complement.
CCGGCCCGGTGGCAGGCTACGCCTTCGCCGCCGTACGCGGCCTGACCCCCAACCTGGTGGCTGTTCTCTCTCCCATGCATCAGCCTTATTTCGAGCCGCTGCTGACCACCGCCCACGACGCCTATTCCACGCCCCTCGGCAGTGTGCCCGTGGGCCAGGAGGCTCTGGCAGACCTGGACTCCCGCCTGCGGCACGTGGTCAGTGTGCCCATCACACCGGTGGCCTACGACCAGGAACACTCTCTGGAGATCGAACTGCCCTTCCTACAGCGCGCTCTGGGAAGCGACTTCAAACTCCTGCCTGTGATGGTACGTTCCCAATCCCCCAAGATGACCCGGCAACTGGGTGAACAACTCGCCGAAACGGTACGCGGCCGGAACGCTCTGCTGGTTGCCAGCACGGACCTCTCGCATTTCTTTACCCAAAAAGAAGCCGAAGCCCTGGATGGCGAAATGCTGGCCGCCATCGAGCGCTTCTCCCCGGATGATTGCTACCAGGTGGAACGCGAAGAACGTGGCCAGGCCTGCGGACTGGGTGCCCTGGCCGCTGTGCTGTGGGCCGCCAAAACACTTGGCGCAGACACGGTCAAGGTGCTGCGTCACGCCACTTCGGGTGACGTGACTGGCGACTATTCGTCTGTGGTGGGATATGGTGCGGCAGTGGTGATGAAATCCGGTCAGTAACTAAGCAGTGTCACTTAGCTTTTCCCCATGATGTTACTTTTCAAGTCTCTATTTGAGGGATACTATGAAAAATTTTGCTCTCCAAAATCGTCGCGAACTTGAAAAATCCAATTATGTTCGAATAGCGAGTCCCAACACTAATTATTGGGTGGATTTTCGATTAAGTAAAATAAATGATTACGAATCGAAATTTGGCGATGAATTTAATATCATCATCGTTGGCAACGAAAATATTGAGGGCGATTTTTATGCAATCCCGTATTGGTTCATAAAATCAATATTCAGTGAACAAAATCTCTATCAATCCCCACGCCAAAGATGGATCGCGTCAGTAAATTTTCATCAACTCAATGTTCGAAAAAATCATCAGACCATGGATGTAGGTCAATACTATGGTGCATTTGAATATCCCAACAAAGCAAACGAAAAGCCAAACCAAATAAGTGATCAACAGGCAGATTACGCAATTGAAAATCGAAAAATAGAAATCAAGGCTCGACAAAAACAATCGTTATTTCGTACCAAAGTCTTGAGTAATTTTGATTATCGGTGCTGTCTGTCAGATACAGAAGAGGAAGGCCTTTTGATAGCAAGTCATATTATCCCTTGGGCAGAAAGAATTCAAACTCGCCTTGATCCGGCAAATGGTTTA
>CAZRCR010000503.1:0-2651 GCA_964598615.1 uncultured Anaerolinea sp. | reverse complement strand
GGAAAATCTGTTCAACTACGGGAATGTTTATATCTCGGTGGGCGGCACCCAGATGGAGTTTGAAGATGTGATGGATCCGCCCGCGGTTCAGCAGGACATCGACCGCCGCCGCGTGGCCCGCAAGGATAAGCAGGAGGCTGACCGGGTGGCTGCGGAGCGGGACCGTTTGGCCGAGTTCTTCGCCTTATATCATACCAATGCTGAAGAGTTCCGCCGCGACCTGGATGCCAAGAAACAACAGCCTCCTCCGAGCGACAAGCAGCCCGGCCAATCTTGAAGTAAAATAGCGTCTCCAACTTTCGAATTAACGGTGAAACATGTCCCTTCTTCAAATTATTAGCCTTCCCGACCCGGTCCTGCGGCGTAAAGCCAGACCGGTCACAGATTTTGGCCCGCAGTTCCAAACCCTGGTGGATGATATGGTTGAGACCATGCGCGCAGCGCCTGGCGTGGGGCTTGCTGCCCCGCAGGTCGGTATCTCGGAGCGATTGATCGTGATCGAGTATCCGGTCGATGATGAGGAAGAAGATGCCCCCAAGAAGCTCTTCGTGGTTGCCAACCCGGAGATCAAGGAAATCTCCGAGGAAATGGAAATGGGCGTGGAGGGTTGTCTCTCCATCCCCGGCCTGCAAGGTGATGTGGAACGTCACCTTGCGATCACGGTCAAAGGTCTCAACCGCCGCGGCCAGCCAGTGAAGATCAAAGCCAAAGGCTGGCTGGCGCGCATCTTCCAGCACGAGATCGACCATCTGGAAGGTGTGGTTTTTACCGACCGAGCCAGCAAGGTCTGGAAGCCCGCCCCCGATGAGACCGTGGTCGATAACGTGTAAACGTTCATGTACCTGACCCATCTCTCTCTCACCAACTTCCGCAGTTTTGCCCGCCTGGATATGGATATTCCCCGGCGGGTTGTTCTGTTGGTGGGGAGCAACGCCCAGGGCAAGACCAGCGTACTCGAGGCGGTCTATTTCCTGGCAGCTTTTACCTCCTTCCAAACCCACGCGGATCGGCAACTGGTCAACTTCGTCGAAGCGCGCAAACCCCTCGGGGTGGGACGCCTTGTCGCCGAGTACACGCGTGGAGTTTCTGCGCACCGGCTCGAGGTCCGGCTGGTGCTCGAACCGGTGGGCGTGAACGGCCAGCGCCTGCGCAAAGAAGTCCTGCTGGACGGGGTCAAGCGCCCCGTCTCGGATGTGATCGGCCATTTCAACGCTGTTATTTTCGTTCCACAGATGGCCCAGGTCATCGAGGGTGGCCCCGATGAGCGCCGCCGTTACCTGAACCTGGCGCTGGCGCAGACCGTCCCGGGATATGCCCGTACGCTGAGCGAATACAGCCAGGCCTTGACCCAGCGCAATGCCCTGCTCAAGCAACTGGCCGAGCGCGGCGGTGATCAGGGACAACTGGATTTCTGGGATGAGACCATTACCCGGACAGGCGCGGCCATCATCCTGAACCGGGTGACGGCCATCCAGGAGATCGAGAAACTGGCTGCGAAGATCCACCGGGACCTGACGCATGGTGCAGAGATGTTCCGTTTGCATTACCAGCCCGCATATGATCCCTTGCCTCGCCCGGAGAAACAGATTTCCATGCCGCTGACCACGTCTGTACAGCGCAACGGTTTCAGCGTAAAGGAAGTACAGGATGGGTTTGCCGCGGCGCTCCAGGCCGCGCGGGCTGAGGAGATCCGCCGTGGGGTGACGGTTTTGGGGCCGCACCGGGATGAATTGCGCTTCCTGGCGAATGGCATCGATCTGGGCGATTATGGTTCACGCGGTCAGGTACGCACGGCGCTGTTGGCGCTCAAACTGGCCGAAGTGGAGTGGATGAAAGAAAAGACCGGCCAGTGGCCTGTGCTCCTGCTCGACGAAGTGATGGCTGAACTTGATGTCCAGCGCCGGGCAGACCTGCTGTCTTATCTGGGTAACATCGAACAGGCGATGCTGACCACCACTGATTTGAAGCTGTTTGAGCCTGGCTTTGTGGAGAACACGAAGATATGGCATGTGGAAGCCGGGAAGGTGAGAGAAAGGGAAGAAAGCGGGAAGTGAAGAAGCCGAGTTCGGATTGGAGGATGCGATGACCGTAACACACACGAAGGATGTCGAAGCGCAGGTGGTCAAAGCCGGAGAGAAGACCACCATCCAGGTCCTGCTCCCGGGGCCGAATTTCACCATGCGCCGGTTCATGATGGAACCGGGTGGGGGAATGCCCAACCATATCAACACTGTGGAACACGAACAGTACGTGCTGCGCGGTCACGCGCGCATCAGCATCGGCGGTGACGTGTTCGAGGTCCAGGCCGGGGATGTGGTTTTCATCCCGGAGGGTGTGCCGCACTGGTATTTGAATATTGGAGAAGAGAACTTCGAATTCCTGTGTTTGATCCCCAACAAGGAAGACAAGGTGACTTTGATCGAAAAAGCTGCCTGTTAGCAGAAACAAGTTTTACCGGGCGCTGCGAATCTTTGGCTTGCTTCGCGGCGCCCGATGTACGATGTGTTGCTGGCTTATTCCAGTATCCAACTTGCCGTTGGTATAATGGGGGAGAGGCATTCCCATGAGACCGCATTTGACTCCCGCACAACTTGCCCAGGTCCAAAAGCAGTACGAAGGTTCGAGCCATATCCCGGAAATCACCTTCACCA
>CAZRCR010000502.1:0-2657 GCA_964598615.1 uncultured Anaerolinea sp. | reverse complement strand
GTTGCTTTTCTGCGGGGTGACAGGTTCGTTCATTTCAGCCTCCTGGAATGGGTCGGATTGTCACTAAGACATACGCCTTATGGCTGTTTCGGTTGCTCGGCCTTCATAAAGAACAAACTGGCAAGGAAACCGATCCCCATCAACACCGCGCCCGTCAGGTAAGGGTAAGCCAGGTTCAGGTCCAGGGCTGCCCCGGCCCAGATCGGACCGATGATCCTGCCAAGGCTCATAAAAGCGTTGTTCAACCCCATGGCGGTTCCCTGGCTGACGGTCGTCCGTTTCGAAATGAGGGATGAAACCCCAGGGCGAATCATGGCGTTGGTCAACATAAAAAAGCCCGAAGCCAGTACCACTGTGGCAGCAATCTTGCCTGGTTCGCTTTTCGCTACCAGCATAGATGCAAACCCGAAAATGCTGGCGAACATGGAGACGATGATCACGCCCCGGTCACCCCATTTGCGTGTTGCGGGGCCGGTCAACGCGCCTTGCACGATGGCCGAGACCAAACCCACAACGGTCAGGATGATACCCACCTGGGTGGCATTGTAGTCGTAGCGTTTTTGGGCATAGAGGCCAAAGACGCCTTCGAAGTTGGCCAGGGCAAAACTATGTAGAAAGGCCAGAATAAGCAGGAAACCGATCGGGCTGAACAGGGCTTTCCACATTTCGCCCAATTGCGGACCTCGGATCTTGCCCGCCGTTTCGGGGCGTTTCTCTACCGGGAGCGACTCGCTGACCATTACTCCCGTCAGGATGACTGCGATCACCGAGATCCCGCCTGCAAAGTAGAACGGCGCTGAAAGCGAAATACCAGACATCAATCCGCCCAGCCCCGGTCCGAGTACCATGCCGATACCCATGGCTGCGCCGATGAGCCCCATCCCGCCGCCGCGATCATTGTCGGATGTACTGTCACTGATGATCGCCATCGCGGTTGGCAGGGTAGCTGAAGACAGAATCCCTGCCAGGCCGCGTGCCACGATGAGCAGGGTCAGCGCTGTGGACGGGGCGAACGCACCGCCTTCGGCCAGTTGCCCGATCAGCCCGAAAAGGATTTGTGTGACTACGTTGCCGACGATGCCAATCATCAGGATGGGCTTGCGCCCGTACCGGTCTGATAATGAACCCCAGATTGGGGAAAAGATGAACTGCATGACAGAGTAGATCGCCATCAGCAAGCCCAGGTCAGCCCCTGAGCCGCCAAAGTGCTCCACGTAGAATGGCAGGATCGGGATAACGATCCCGAAGCCGAGCATGACAATCACCAGGGTGAAGAAGAGGACGGCAAGTTTGCGATTTTTGAACATGAACAACCTCGATGCGTGTTTGATGCTCATAAAAACCGCGCCACAGGGCGCGGTCTATTGACAGGAAATGAATTGTTCGAAACAGCAAGGTCAGGCGCGTGCTGCGGCCAGTTCCACCTGGGTGTAGCGCAGACGTTCCAGCACAGCGGCGGACACATTGCGCATCAGGGCGTAGCCGAGCAGTTTATCTACCTGCATCAGGGCGCGGACGGCGGCGCCGTCGATCTCGATGACCTTCACTGGCATGGTAGCCCGTGCGGAGGAGATGTAGGTGTATGGCTCAATGAGTGCCGAGACCCCCAGCATCTCGCCGGGGGCGATGGAACCCACCAGAGCGTTGACGATGGCGCCTTCTCCGCCGCCGCTGAAGACCAGGTCCACATCGCCTTCGAGCAACAGCATGAGTTTATTGGCAGCGGTATTTTCCTTGAGGAGCAGGGTATCTTTGGGATAGGTTTTCTCTTCGGCGATCATGGCAAGGGCGGTCAATTGCTCGTCGGTCAGCAGGGCGAAGAAAGGATAACGGCGGAAAATTTCGGGGGATACCATGGCAATCTCCTTGTTGATTTTTGCAGGGATTCTCGAATTGCTTGTAATTATTGTAACACAGCCCAAACTACCGAACTTAACGTCTTGGCTTGCGCAAATAAATGAACCAATAGATCATTCCGACCATGACCGCACCACCGATGATGTTGCCGATGGTGACCGGCAGCAGGTTCACCAGGAAGAAGTTTCCCCAGGTCAGGTGTGGGAAATCCGCAGCGGTCTTCCCTATGGCAGTGAAGAAAGCCGGGTCCCCCCAGTTCTTGATGAACAGGGCGATTGGGATGAAGTACATGTTGGCGATGCTGTGCTCGAAACTGGCGGCAACGAATGCTGTGATGGGCAGGATAATGGCCAGGATCTTATCCGTGGTGGTACGGGCGCTGTAGCATAACCAGACCGCCATGCAGACCAGGGCGTTGGCCATCATGCCGAGCGCCACGGCGGGCAGGAAGGTCAGGGCCGTCTTGGCCTCGCCGGTGTTGAGCGCTGTCAATCCGACTGCGCCGTTCCCGAAAGTGTATTGCTTGCCCAGAAAGACGATCAACGCAGTCAGCAGGGCGCCGACGAAATTGCCCAGGTAGACTACGCCCCAGTTTTTCAACAAGCCCCACAAGGATACTTTCTTGCTCATGAAGGCGATCATGATGAGCGTGTTGCCGGTAAAGAGTTCTGCCCCGCCAACCACAACCAGGATCAGACCGAGAGAGAATGCCACTCCTGCCAGCAGACGGACAACGCCATAGGGCAGTCCCGTTGTAAAAACGACTGTCCCCGTAATATCCTTCACGGACATGCCGCCTG
>CAZRCR010000501.1:0-2659 GCA_964598615.1 uncultured Anaerolinea sp. | reverse complement strand
CGTTCGGGTTTGCAGTTTCCATTCCAGTTCTCCAATACATCACTCTGTGATATATCAATCAATGATATATTACAGCATTCAGCCCCGCAAGTCAAGTACCAATTGACAAATCCGGGATTCTCGAGAACAATATCTGCCTATGCCCACTCTCCTTCTCATCCGTCACGGCGAAAACGATTACCTGAAAAACGGCATCCTGATCGGCAACATGCCCGGCGTGCATCTCAACGCCCGCGGGCACGAACAGGCCGCCGCCCTGGGTGAATCCCTGAAAGGCCAACCCATCAAAGCCATCTACTCCAGCCCTTTGGAGCGTGCCATCGAGACCGCCACCCCGTTGGCAAACGCGCTCGGGCTGGAGATCATTGTCCGCCCGGCGCTGACCGACCCGAATGTGGGCACGTGGGTCGGGCAAAAGATCGAAGACCTGAGCAAGCTTCCCGAATGGAAGCAGGTGCAGGAAAAACCGTCCGAGTTCCGCTTCCCAGGCGGGGACTTCTTCCCGGAAATGCAGGTCCGCCTCGTGGACGAGATCGCCTCCATCGCTGCGGCGCACAGCAAAACGGACCTGGTAGCGGTCTTCTTCCACGCCGACCCGATCAAGCTGGTGGTGGCACACCATCTCGGTATGGCCCTGGATGATTTCCAAAAACTGGCTGTGGATACCGGTTCTGTGACGATCCTCGAACTGAACGAAAACGCCGCCCGGTTGGCGGCGCTCAATCTCAAACCCCCGTTCGAATTAAAACCGTAGGGGCGGACCTGCGTGTCCGCCCCTACCCAATATCATCGCCAGGTGCCCTGGTCATTTTCGCGCGGGCTGGCCGACATGCCCACCGGATGGTAGCTCGGCTCGGGCTTGGGAGCAGGCCTCCCGTTGGTGAGTGGCCGTGTGGACGGGCGCGGCAGGTTCGAGGCTTGCCCTGAGCCAGGTCGAAGGGTCCGGGCTGGCTGGGCCGCTGGACGTGTCCGCAGGGCAGAGGAAAGCATGGACCCGCGCCGCTGGTCAGCCATGCTGAAGAGCCGGTCGCCCGCCATTGAGAACGTCCCAATAATGAGCACCCGGATCACCCACACCATGAAAGCCACGAAGACCGGCACCACACTGGTGAGCGTCTTCTGGCTCATGACCGCGTCCGACAGGGTGTTATGGGTGCGGACGGCGACCGCCACACCCCACCAGGTCAGGATGGCATTCATGGCCGCGGCCAGGATCCACGCTCCGAACAGGTACCAGACCTCGGCGGGTTCATCCCGCCCCTGCTCCGGGGTGAAGAGCCGGGCGATCCCGGCAAAGTCCATGCCACAGAAAGCAATGGACAGGATCGTGGACCAGCGGATGCCTGCAAAGCGCAGGTCCGCGCCAAGCAGGTCGGTCAGGGCGAAGTCGGTGGTGGAGTAGTTGAAGATCTCAAAGGCGAGCAGGGCCAGCAGGAGAATCCCGCCAAAGACGAAGCCGCGCCGCAGCGCACCGCGCTGCAAAAAGGACAGGAAACGTACAGGGGAACGATTGTTCATGAGCAACCTCCTTCCGAGAGGGTTGCTCCTATTATAGAACAATTGTTCTATTTGTCAAGGATAAAAAGACCCGGCGGTATTTTTCCGCCGGGGTTTATCAATTTCTATTCGTATTTCAATGCCAGCACCGGGACGAGCGTGGCCGCCCGCAAAGCCGGATACAGGCCGGAGACAAAGCCGATGAACGTGGCAAACAGCAGGGCAAACACCGGCAGCCAGGCTGGCGTGTATACGGCCACACTGCTGGGCAACCCGCCGCCCTGCTCAGCCTGCTGCGCCAGGTAAACCAGGGCAACCACGTTGATGCCCTGTCCGGCCAGCCAGCCGATCAACACGCCCCCCACCCCGCCGATGAGCCCGATCCCAGCCGCCTCGCCCAGGAAGATGGACAGCACATCCCGGTTGGTCGCGCCGACGGCTTTCATCAAGCCGATCTCACGCGTCCGTTCCAGGATGGCCATTGCCATTGTGTTGGCAATACCGATGGCAGCCACCAGCAAAGCAATCGCCCCGACCCCGCCGAAAATGACCTGCAGGATGACGTAGAAATTATTGATGCCCTCCAGGTAAGACTGGGGAGTATAGGCCTGGTAGCCCAAGGCTGTGATGGTGTCGTTGATATCAACAACCTGCTCCACATCATCGACCTTGACAGTCGCCTGGCTGTAGCCGGTCACATTGTAGTTGATGCGCTTGCCCTGGGACCATTCGTTCATCGCCTTGACGTCATCCAGACGCACGTAGATCGACCAGTCCGATTCGCCGCTGGTCTCTTCGAGAACGCCCGCCACGCGGAATACCATCGTTTTGCGAATCTCGTTTCCATTCTGATCCCATTTGGTCAGGATGAAGGTCAACTGCTGATCGTAAAGGTCGGGCAGAGAAGGCGGCTCCTGACCCGGACGCAGGTTCGGGTCGTAGAAATTGGCCGCCACCTGGGAACCGACAATAACCGTGCCACGCTCCAGTTGTGCATCACCCTGCAAAGCGGTCAGGCCAAGCTCTGAAAGGTCGTTCGTTCCAATCCCGATAATATTACTCCACCCTTCCAGACGCTTGTACTTGAGAATCAGACTGGCCCACATGTAATCGCGAGGGATGACCGCGGTCACTCCCGGAATGGCACGCAGTTCGTCCAGGG
>CAZRCR010000500.1:0-2682 GCA_964598615.1 uncultured Anaerolinea sp. | reverse complement strand
CAACCGGGTCGACCGAGCAGCTGCCGGCGGGGCGCGGATTGACAAAGGGTCCGGTCGTGGACGGGGTCACGGGAATGACCACATCGAAAGAACCTGCCGCGTTCAACTGGACCGCGGTGCTGGCCGTGCATGCCAGGTTGCTGCTGCCGTCAATCGCACAGTTCACCGTACCGGTCAGACCGGTAGCGCCCGAGACAGTCGGTGTGCCATAGGTCAGACCGCTCGCGGGAAGGGTATCGGCCAGGAGGGTAGCGCCGCTGGCGAAGGACGCATAGCCCGCCCCGCCATTGGCAACATGGAGCGTCCAGTTCCAGCCGGTTGGCAGGACCGTCGAGTTGCTGACATTGTTCGATTTGGTGACCGTCAGGTCCGGGCACTGGACGGTGACCGTCCCGGTGGCGGTGACGCCTTCGGCCGTGGCATTTGCGCTGCTGTTGTTGCAGGTATTGTCATTGGTCAGCGTGGCAGTCGCCGTGCCAGTAGTGGACTGGATCGCAGTTTGCTGACCGGAGAGTGTTCCGTGAACCACGCTGCCCCAGGAAACGGGCAGGTCTTTAAAAGCGGTCAAAGATGCACCGGCAACGGTTCCACCGGCCGAGTTGAGCTGGAAGCCCGCCGTCAGGGTGGTGGCTCCACCGACATTGATCGCTGCCGGGGCAGCAACGTTGCTGAAGACCAACCACGGATCGTAATCGATTACGGTGCCGGTATAGATAACCGTATTGCAGTCCGCGGCGCCCGGCCCGCCGTTGCAACCCCACCAGTTGTTCTCAGCGTCGAAGGTGGCGGCACTGCCAAGATCGGAATAGTAGATACCGCTGCCTGAGGAGGTTGCGCTATTGCCATTGAAGATCGAATGATTTACATTGACATCCAGGGAGACTGGAAGGCCGCCCGATTGAACTACCAGGTAGATCGCTCCGCCATAGGGGCTTCTGTTCTTATTCCCCAAAGAATCAACTGTAAAGATATTTTCATCAAGGGTGATGGTACCCGATATGGCAGGAAAACTGCCCCCCCCGGTGCGCCGGATGAAGATCGCGCCACCCGGATGGTTAGTGGAAGCATTGCCTTCAAATCTGGAATTGGTGATGGTGACATTCTCGCTGATGCCGATAATGGAAATCCCGCCGCCATAGCCATTAGCGCCCGCGGAATTATCCCTGAAGGTACAGTTGTCGACATTCAGGTTGATCTGTTCAGCCAGCAAGCCGCCGGCGCCCTCATCGATTGAGGTAGGACCGGCATAAGTATTATTCGCAACGATGCAGTTCTGCAGATTGAGTGTTCCCGTAGTGGAATAATCCGGGGTCGGCCAGAGAACCCGCCCGAACGCCTGGATGCCGCCGCCATAGAAATCTGTAACGCTGGTGTTATTACCATTCTGCACGGTAACACCGGCAATGGTAACGGTCAGCACACGATCGACCAGGGGGTTGATGTCGATGATTTTGTCATCCCAGCCAGAAACTCCCTGAATGACAACAGTGGCAGGGGCTGCCGGGTTGCCTGTAATGGTCAGATTGGACAGGATGTCGAGATCGCCCGTGACGTTGTCCTGCTCGTTATTCCCAAGAATGCTCAATGTGTACGTGCCCGCCGGCAGGCTGATCGTATCAGTACCGCTGCCTGCCGGACAGCCGCCAAAGGTTGCGTCGGTGTTGGCCGCCTGGATCGCCTCACGCAGGGAACAGCCCGCTCCCGAGCCATATTCGTCCGCGGTCGTCGTGACGCCGATGGGCGCGTAGAGGGGCGCAGCCTGCACAGGCAGGGTCGCTTGCGCCCCGGCGCCTCCCAGGAGGATCAGGATGGCAAAAATGCGCACAAAAGGGCGCAGGGAAGCAGGGGATAAAAGGGATTTTGTCAACATATGCACACTCCTGGAAAGGTAAAACTGCAAAAATAATAGCTGATCTCCGCCGTCGGGAAACCCGCTTCCCCGGCGGCGGGAAAATCCATGCAATTGCTGTCAATCGCGGGTCGGGTAAATGCCCGTGAGGGCAATAACAAATCCGATGGCCAGATAAGGCTGCATATTGTTATGAGCGGCAGGGGAAGCGCTCCCGACCGGGTCGAGGGCGGCGGAATTCATGGTCACATTGGCCGCCCCGCTCTGGTAGATGGGCGAAACCGTACGCCCGGCCATGGAGGACCAGGTGTTGTCTTTTGGGCTGGCCGCGTCATTGCCCTGGACAGCCATCGGGACGTGGGTATGGTTCACCATGGTGTTAGTGGTCAACGATACGGTTGCCGCGCCGCTGGCAGCGCCCTGCGTTCGCTGGCTCAGGCCGGGGCCGGTGCCAAAGTGGATCGGGACGCTCCCCTGGAGATTGGGCAGGGCGAAGTTGGTCTTGCCATCCCCGCCATAGATCGTTCCCAGCAGGGAATACAGGGCAGAGTTTTGGGCAATCGACAGGATCTGGCCGTTGCAGTAAGCCCAGCCGTACGGGGCGAAGGTGAAGCCGACCATCCTAATCTCACCGATGAATGGATCTGACATATTGACCTCCTAGTTGCGACTCGGGAAGATCCCGCTCAGGGCCATGACGAAATTCACGACCAGATAGGGCTGGCGGTTTTCGTGTGCCTGGCCGCCGGTCGTCGCCAGGGCGGCGGGTTTCATGGTCGCGTCTGACGCAGTGGCATAGCCGCTGGTTGCCGCCGCCCAGGTATTCCCCGTCG
>CAZRCR010000499.1:0-2690 GCA_964598615.1 uncultured Anaerolinea sp. | reverse complement strand
GCACGATGGCTTCGCCATCTTCAAGGACTATGTTAGCGGGCTGGAGTACATCCGTCCCTGCCGCGAGTTGGCGGAAAAAGGCTTGTATGTGGAGCTCGGCGGATTCCAGTGCAAGGTGTTCCTGGACTGGCGCTTCGTCAACTCCGCCGAATGGGAGAAGGTCTACGGAACGTTGAACGGCGCGGGCGTACCGTCCATGCAGGCGAAATATGATGAGATGTTTGCCATAAAAGTGGAAGAGGTGAAAAGCAAGAAGAAACCATCCACTCGTAAACCTGCAGCCGCAGCGAAGAAGACAGCTACTGCCGAGAAGCCGAAACCGGCGGGCAAAAAGAAACCCGCCGCCAAGAAGAAAGCTGAATAATCGCACCCATCCCACGGGTCAAGAACCGGGGAAGGGATTGGAGATCGCCGAGGCAAATATGGATCAAAAAACGCCCAGTGAGCAGAAAGCGAACCAGCGCCGCATCCTGTTCAATATGTTCTTCAGCGAGCCACACGGCGGTGTCTGGGCCTGGATACAATTCCTGACTTTCACAGCCGCCATCATCGGGGGAGCATTGGCAGCCGGGCACGATTTCCTGGCTCGCTGGGGCATTCTCTTATCGGGCGGATTTGCCATCCCCTGGTGCGAATCCCTGGCTGAGGTGCTGCCCAAAAAACACTGGAAACTGGCAGGAATAGCCCGCATCGCAGGGTGGGTATATTCTATAATTACACTGGTAATTGTGATACTGCAAAGATCATAAGCTGCCGGAAAAATTCCGTTTCATCAATCCCGGTTCTCAACTCAACATAAATGGGAGTCTTTTCATGAACAAAGATCGCAGAGCTTTGGCGTGGGTTGGCATTGCATTCAGCGCATTATGCTGCCTGCCACTGGCATGCAGCACCGGTTTCATTTCCCTGGCGGGCGGAGTATCTTATGTGGACGAAATGTCCACATGGACAACATCGGATAGTCTTATATTCGCCGGTATCGTCGCAGTTATGATAGCATCTGTAGCCATTGGTCTCTTCCTGCTTATTTGGGGCATCCGATCCCTGCTGCACCCGGAAACCGAAGACAATAAACCAGAATCGGTGCAGTAAGTGTAGCAACCAGCCTTTCCATATCAACAAATAAACCTGTCTGCCGATCACGGAACAGACAGGTTTATTTGTTTTTAGACACTCCGTTGAGTACCTGCAACAGGAGTGGGGGAAATTGTCGAAGGCTTTACTTTTGAGCGAAGCGGACCGTCAGATCGTAAAGCCGCTGCACAGGCTCCAGCACACAGGCGCTGATTGGCTGGTTGTTATATAGACAGGATTGATACGATCAGTTTATCATGTTGGATGAGAATAAAAGCAGTTCATACAAACTGTTTGGTTTATGGCATCCATACCTGAATATCATCAATATAGAATTGACCAGATACTTCATCCGGAGTTGGACAAGCATATGAACTATCACAGCCAAATTGTGTAGAAAAGCCAAGATAGCCATAAAAGGCATTGTCAATTAATCCATCCCAACATAATTCACCATTCAAGAACAATGATACAGATGAACCGTCACTCCAAATTCGAATCGTGTTCCACTCACTTTTTCCAAATGTATAGGAATCCGATCCAATCACTTCACTGCTCAAAGTTGAAAATATACTCCAGCGATTACCGCTCGGACTTATTTCCAAATTAACACCCCCATATTCGCCGCCGAAAAGTAAAGACCAAGAATACTTCGGACCGCTAATATTTTGAGCCATAATGCGAAATTCTATTGTGCCTTGTTGGAACATATAGCCTGAATCAAATTGACCAAACCCATCCAACATTATTGCCTTGTTGCCCGAACCATCATCCACAATGGCATAATCAGAACCATCTGCTTGAACTGTCTGAATACTATCTTGTTCAAAATTTTTTTCAAACACCAACTTCCCCGATGTTGTCGGCATTACCGTTGGAGTATGGGTCTCCGTAAGAGTTAGAGTCTGTGTTTTACTTGGCGTAATCGTCCGCGAAACAGCAAGTGTTTCTGTAAGCGCTGGTGTTCCTGTTACCTCGATCTCAGGGCTTTTACCAAAAGATAAATGGGGAACAATTACGAGAGCGAGTATTACCATCAAAAACAAGCCCAATCCGCCCAATATATATCGTTGGTTTGCTTTCCAAAACTTCAATATTTGCCTTTTGAATTGACTGCCTGTCCATGCCGTTCTTTTTGTAGCTGCTCTCTCTTCCTTTTCTCTTGCGGATTTCTCTGCTGCGTCGCGTTTGGCCTGCTCACGGGCAGCTTTCTGCGCCGCATCGCGTTCAACCTTCTCGCGCGCCGCCTTTTCTTTAGCCTCCTGCGCTGCCTTTTCCCGGGTAAATTTTTCAGCAGCTTCCCGTTCCGACGCTTCTGCCTTAGCCCGATCAACCATCTGGGCAGCCGCTTTCTGCTCCGCTAACACAACCAGATATCCGTTCAAAGAATTATAGAGCGCCAGCAAACCAGTCTTCTCGTTCTTCCGTAAATCCACATGTTGACAGGTGATCAGCCTTAAGGGTATCGAGGAATCTTCGTCCCCTCGAACAAGCACAGGAAAAATACGTTTATGGGTCTGCTCGGCTAAAGTAATTTCCCGCCGTACCCACTCTGAGTTCTTGGAATCCGGGGAAAGCAAAACAGGGCGTTCTATTCGCAATTACCAGATTACTCC
>CAZRCR010000498.1:0-2695 GCA_964598615.1 uncultured Anaerolinea sp. | reverse complement strand
CGGAGGGGATCCATGCTGGCAAACTGATCGACCGATCCGCTGTCGGCAACGAATAGGCCGACCTTGTCCTTCCACTGGGACTGCATGGTCGTGGTGGGAGCAAATACCACCGCCGGGGAATCGAATTTGCGGATCAACTCAAGGCCGATGATCGTTTTCCCCGAACCCGGCGGCGCGACCAGGTGGTATTTATCGTCCTTTTGTTGGACCACCACCTGATCGAGGATCATGCGCTGGTATTTTCGGAACGGGAGGCGGAATGCCAGTTCTTCAAACATCGTTGATGCCACCTTGTACAGAATTTTAGGAAATCAGCGCATGTCGCGGATGCCCAGGAGCGCCACCAGCACCTCCGGCGGAATATTTTCCTCCGGGAAGTCAGCTTTATATTCTTGAGATTGCTCGGCGCGTTCTCGTAAGGAACTCCACAGCAGTTGCCGTTCGTCGCTTTGCACGACCAGGTCGTTGAGCGTGGAGGCTTTGAGCAGGTACTCGCCGGTGGTATAGAGAAAGGTCAGCCGCTTCCACTTGTCCGCCAGGATGGGTTGTTTGAGCTTCTCCAGCGGACCAAGTTGCACCTTGAAATATTCTTCGCGCGCCCGCGGATGGTCTGCTTCGTCGCGCAGGAGTTCGGCGCGCGTGGTGAGTTCGTGGCCGCGGACCGGGGCCGTCCATTCGATGCGGCCGGCCTGGTCGCCAAAGCTGCCGGGTTGGTAGAACGCCAGATGGTCCACCGCCACCACCTTGGGCGCGGTGCGGAACGGGATACGGTACCAGCCTAAAAGCCGCGCAATTTCCAGGTCCCGCGGGGTAGGCAGAATGGTAACCAGGATCAAGTCGGTTCTGTTCACAAGTATTCTTCTTTCCCGGGCCTTATAGTCCCGCCTGCCAAAACGAACACGTTAATGGTTGAAACTGATGACAAGCTGCTCCTCGCTCACATCCCTGAGCGTACCGCTGATCACCTGATCTGTCTGGCCGGCCAATTTGACCGTCACCTGATAATCCACCGTCCCGGAATAATCGCAGGTGGAAAAATAGACCACGTATACCTGGTAGGTTCCCCATGGGGCACCGTTGGTGGGCCAGTATACATTCTCGACCGGGTTGGGCATCAGCGGACTGCAATAGGCATTCGCATCCACATCCAGGTTACCGCCGCTATTCGAGTACCGGTAGTTGTACCAGATCTCTTCGCCATTGGGATCGACGACATGCAGGTCGAGGTCCACAGGAGCGGTCCAGCGCAGGGTGATCTGAACGTCACCGGTACCCAACACGGGCTCGTTGTTATTGCTACTGCTGCTGCCACTCCCCGTTCTGGTATTGAACAGGCCGTTCAGGATGAGCGCTCCAACGATGAACAGGACCACCAGGAGCGCACCTCCCCCCACCAACCCGCCGATAACGCAACCGGCGCTGGAACGTTTCCTCATTTGCTGCCGTACAGGCTGTTGCAGCCTGCCTGCGTTTTGCTGGATCGGCGCTTGCGGCTGGAACCCAACCTGTTCCCGCAAATGAAGCGAGTCGGGATAGGCCGGGTCCAACTGCATGATCTTCATAAGCCTGTCCTTGGCCATGTCGATCAGCCTGTCTTTGATCTCATCCCTGGCTTCTTCATACAGCTTATCCAGCAGTTGTTTGAGCAAGGCATCGCGCAGCGGCCGCAGGTACAGTTGTGCGCCAGGTGGGATGCGGTATTCAGCAATGGTACGGCGGCCATCCAGGGCCAAATTCGACCCCTGAGGGATGAGCACGTAGTTGAGTTCTTCGGGCATACCGGTGGCTTTCGCCAGACCTGGCAGTATGGACCCGATCTGACGGTCCACATCCAGCAAATACGGCCAAGCCTTGCCATTCAGATCGATGATGGAAAAGGCAACTTCTCTCATAACGTCCTCCGGGCAAAGGATACTCTTTTATTATTGTACATCCAAACGTCCTGCGTCGAACCAGCCTTGTAGAACCGCCCGTAATAAAAAGTCCGGGGCCGGAACATGTCCCGGGCCCGAATACGAGATCGAGGGCGGCATCATAGGAGTGGCTAAATTGGTGGGCTTTTCACACCAACTCGCCCGGACATGAATGTCCAGGCTCAACGCGAAAGCCCCTGTGGGGCTAAACAGGGCGCTTTCGCGTCCTTTCGCTTTGAGCACGACGGTTTCGCGCAGCATCCTTTAGGACACCGTCGTGCGGAGAGAATTAGCCCACTATATTCGCCACTCCCGGCATCATTGCATACTTGACAAACCCTTTCGTTCTCTGCGACAATCACCGCCGAAAGGAATTTACCGATGAAAATCCCGCCTTCCCCAGCCGTCCGTCCCCTGATATTCGTTGTGCTGTTGAGCCTGCTGGCCTCCTGCACCAGTCTGCCGACCGCCACCCCCGTTCCGGCCGGACCGGAATCCCTGCCATCTGCAACGGCCGCGCCCACACCCACAGGAACACCGGCCGCGCCAGGCTGGTGCACCTCCTACGGCGGCTCGACCGGGGACTTCCTGGTGGTGGGTTACCTGCCCGATTACCGCACCCTGGAAGCGGACTGGGGCAACTGTCTCACCGACCTGATCTACTTTTCTGCCGAACCGCTGGTCGATGGCACGCTGGACACCAGCCGCCTCGACCCGTCCACGCTCGCAACCATGCAGGAAATGAAAACCACCTACGGCACGCGCCTGCACATTGGTCTGGG
>CAZRCR010000497.1:0-2702 GCA_964598615.1 uncultured Anaerolinea sp. | reverse complement strand
AATAGTGAAAAGTTTCAGTTTCATATGTTTCTGGTTTTGTTTCTGGTTTTGTTTGGCCAATATACCAACTTTAAATATTTAGGCCACCCCCTTTTCCCAATCTTTTCATTGGATGTAAATGGAACGCCGGCCGGAAACCTCCGGAGGCCGGGAAAGCCGAATTTCCGCGTTTCATGGTCCACGCTACCGGCTTCCCATGTGACCACGCGGGGCTGATTCGCCCAACCCATGTAACGGGATTCGCGGATGCGCTTTGCGCCAAGCTGGCGCAGCATGGATTTGTACATTTCCGCGTCATACGGGAATGCATCGAATTGGGAAGACTGGTGCAGGTATTCACGCATGACGGTATTCCCTTGGGGTGTGTGACCATTATACACAAACAAATGAGGGTGTCAACTGCAAATTTCAATCTTTTTAGGCTTGACATTCCTATAATTTAGTGTAAAATGGATGGCAGGCCGGGAACATATGTGGACAAAAGAAAAGAGTCTTGCGACTCCTTTCTTTGATGTGTTAGATTGTTTCCCTCAGTAGGTCGTGTAGTTCCTTCGGGATATAGTCGGACATTCCATTTTTGAATGGGTCCGAACCGTAGAACCCGCCGCACGATTCGCCATTATGTTCCCCGCCTTCGATTCGGAAGTGATAGACTTCGCCAGTCAGGTAATGGTCATAAATTTCGACTTCGCTGACCAGCGATGCTATGGCACGTTCCCGCACCTTTTTGGTAATTCGCTTCACCATGAAGCATTCACGAATTTTTTCCGCGCTAGCGAAGATGAAACCGACTTGGCCGGAATCCCACGGACAAGAGAAACCCGTGGTGTTCATCGTGATACCGGAATGGTCATAGAGATACAAAGGGAGGATGACGCAACCCGGATTCTTGCGGATGATATCGGCTTTCATTTCATTCCAGCCGGAATAGTCCGTGTGACGAAACCCATGATTCTTGTCACCGAGACTGTAGCGACCGTGGAAAGCGGCCATAACACCGAGATTGTCCCACTCACGCGGGCTTTCGGCGGTTTCGTCATGTTCGATGATGATGCGGGTCATTGGGTGTCTCCGGTTTCGTGTGTTGCCATTATACACAATTAAATTAAGTAATCAACCCCTAAAATCATAAATTCCAGTATTGACATGACCTAAATTATAGTGTAAAATGGATGGCAGGCCGGGAACATATGTGGACAAAAGAAAAGGGGCCGTAGCCCCTTGACTCTTAGAAGTTGTAATCGTAGAACTTGCGGGGCTTGTCGCCAAGCTGGTAGCGATTACCGTTCGCATCCTTCCACTGACCATTCTTGTGCAGGCGGATGCGGATGACCGGGGCGCTTTCATCGCTGCTGATTTTCCACTTCTGTTCGCCTTCGGTGTTATTGGTGCAGTGACCCGCGAAACCACCGGGGGAAATGTTCGGCTGGAAGTCGATTTCAGCGTTCATCTTGCGGATTTCGATAGTCTTATCGGTGACGTGACGAACGATTTCAAACGGGTTCACGTCGCTGTAGCCGATGTGGTTGGCGTAGGTGGCGTTGTTCATGTGTTCGTCTCCGTGGTTGATGTGTGTAATATACTCTCTTAAATTTATTTGTCAACACCTTTTTTCAAATAATTTTCTATTGACATGCACTAGATGAGTGTGTCACAATGATAGTAACGGGTCCGCGATTCCGACTCGGGCTGTCAACCTATATCCCCGGCCTGCCATCCATTTTACACTATAAATTATAAAAGTCAAGTATTGCAGACAAAGAAAAGCCCGGATATGCTCCGGGCTTTCGTGTTACATGGTTCGCCGGATGATTGCATCGCCATCCAATATGTTGACCTGCCCGTCATCATCCATTTCGGCGAGGAATTCATCAGCTTGGGCGAGAATGTTCACCCCTTCGGACCGACTGCAATCACATTCGGCCATCGGGTGCAGACGACGGGAACAGCCATCGTCGCAGGGACGGTCAGGGCGTTCGGACATGGTATTCTCCATTAGTCGAGGGTCCAAGTGTTGTATTGGCGTTCGGTGATTTCGCCATTCTTGTGGAGCGCATCGGTCCAGTCATTGAACGCGAGACGCATCGCGGCCTTATCATTCTTCCCATAGAGGGTGATGACGTTCGGGGCCAGATTTTCACGGAAATACTTGCGGGCTTCGCGGAGGGTCATGGCGGGGTTCCGTTGTGGTGTGCGGTCATTATACCCAATTAAATTGGGTTGTCAACCCTTATATTTTTTATCGGGGGGATAGGTATAGTGCCGCTTTGACACAAGGCTACCACAATGCTTGCATTTTCCATGCATGATGTAGTATTCTTCAAGTAAATCGTTGGTAAAACGATTGCGTTTTACCCAACCGGCACCAGTGGTCCATTTTTCTACCTCGTGCACGTCATTTTTGCAGCGCATGGTGATAGCGTCAACTTTAGCTTTAGCTATGGTCACTTCCCGCTGTGTTTCCGCATACACCGCCAAAGCCGCAGCATTTGCCGCTTTGGTTTGTGCATTCATCAGTTTGATATCTTGCCGACGTGCAATGTAGCAATGGATAATAGTCCAAAGCGGACCCAAAAATCCATTAAATTGACGCGTAGTGCCAACATGCGTAAACATTACGTCAATAGGTTTGTCTTTCATAATTATTCTTATGCCGGGGTGATAGACCAAATATAGCTAGGCGGATAGTTTGCGCAGGTATT
>CAZRCR010000496.1:0-2705 GCA_964598615.1 uncultured Anaerolinea sp. | reverse complement strand
GCTGCGCTACTATCTCACCGTCAACATGCCCGAAAACAAGGACAGCGACTGGGACTGGAGCGAATTTGTGGCGCTGAATAACAACGAGCTGGTAGCCACATGGGGCAACCTGGCGAACCGGATGCTGTCATTTGCTTATAAAAATTGGGATGGGCGTGTACCGGAGATCGACCCCGCCAAATTGCGCGAATCCGACCTGGGCCTGCTTTCCGTTATCGAGGGCGGGTTCGAGACTGTGGGCAGGGAATATGATGCTGTGCACCTGCGCAATGCGCTGGGCGAAGCCATGCGGCTGGCGACGGAGGTCAACCGTTATATCGACGCCAACGCCCCCTGGACGAGCATCAAAACCGACCGCGATGCCGCTGCCCTGACGGTTTATACCGCGCTGAAAGCGATCGACTCGCTCAAACTGCTCTTTGCACCGATCCTGCCCTTTACCAGCGAAAAGCTGCATACCACCCTTGGGTACAGCGCTCCGCTCTTTGGCGAACAGTATACCGAGGTGATCAACGACAACCTGGGTTCGCATACAGGATTACGTTATCGCCCCGTAGGGCGGGATTCCATCCCGCCAAGGGATCGGCGGGTTACAAACCCGCCCTACGAAATTATTTGAGCAATTGATTTAGTTTACCACCATCATCAAAATGTTCACGGAACCGGGCAACGAATTCCTGCCGGGTATAACTGTGATTCTGCGTCCCCTTCTTCTCCAGGCAATAGACCGCCGCCAGCGAACCGATCTCGCCGCACAATTTCCAGTCGAAGCCATGGGCATAGCCAGCCAGGAAACCTCCCCGGAAGGCATCGCCAACGCCGGTCGGGTCGACCACTTCCCGCTCGGGCACGGTCGGAATAAAATGGTCCTCACCGCCCACGTACACGTTGGCCCCATCCTTGCCACGCGTTACCACCAGGACATGAACATGCTTGAGAATCTCTGCCAGGTTCCAGCCGGTTTTTTTGCAGATCAGACCGAACTCATAATCGTTGACGAACAGGAACTGCGCCCCATCCATGTCACGAATCAATTCGGGACCTTCGAGCCGCAGGATCTGCTGGGACGGATCATACAGATAGGAAATTTTCAACTCGCGGCACTCGGCGGCGAACTTGGTCATGGCATCCGGCGCGTTCGGGGAGACAATGACCAGGTCTGGGCGAACCCGGACCTCGGTCAGGGACTGCTTCGCAGCCACCCCCATTGCCCCTGGATAGAACGAGGCCAGTTGCGCGTTCGACTGGTCAGTGGTTGCAAAGAACGAGGCAGTGAACAGACCCGGTACCACTTCCATCAGAGAAGTGTCCACTCCGGCTTTTTCGAGCCAGGCGCGGTACTCGCCGAAGTCCTCGCCCACGGTAGCCATGACACGCGGACGCTCGCCCAGCAAAGCCATGGTGTAAGCGATGTTGGGAGCAACCCCACCACGCTGGCGGGACATGGAATCAACCAGGAACGACAAGCTGATCTTTTCCAACCTCTCGGGCAGAATCTGCTCTTTGAAAAGGCCAGGGAAGGTCATCAGGTAATCGTAGGCTACAGAGCCGGTGAGCAAAATATCCATTTTTACATTCCTCGCATGGGGCAACCTGAGTTCACCCCGGGCAGGCGCGCAGGTCTGCCCTACACAAATTTTGGAAGATTAATATTGAATGGCGGCTTCACGATCCCATTCTCGGTCACGATGGCAGTGATAAGCCGATTGGGGGTCACATCGAAAGCAGGGTTACGGGCTTTCGCTCCCTGCGGGACGACCGCTTCGCCGCGGAATTGCAATCCAAGAACCTCGTCCGGGTCGCGTTCTTCGATGGGGATCAGGCTGCCGTCGGCAAGCGACAGGTCGACCGTGGAGGTCGGTGCGACCGAGTAGACCGGTACGTTATTGTCATGCGCTGCCAGTGCCAGCATGTAGGTGCCGATCTTGTTGGCCACATCGCCATTGGCCGTGATGCGGTCAGCACCAAAAAAGACCTTCTGCACCTGGCCGGAACGCATAAAATAACCGGACATATTGTCCGAGATGATCTCATACGGAATTCCATACTGCTGGAGTTCCCAGGCAGTCAGGCGCGCCCCCTGCAAGCGCGGACGCGTCTCGTCCACCAGCACATGGATGCGCTTGCCTTGCTCGTGCGCCGTGCGGATCACGCCCAGCGCCGTACCCCAGTCCACCACGGCCAACGCGCCAGTATTGCAATGGTGGATTATAGTGTCGCCGTCGTCAATGAGCGCGGCGCCGTGCTCGGCCATGCGTTTGTTGATTTCGACATCTTCGTCAGCGATCCTCTGAGCCTCGGCAAGCACTTCGGCCCGCAATTCACCAGCCCCTTGTTCCTGCACTTTTTCCCTGGCCAGTTTCATAACCCGGTCCACAGCCCAGGCCAGATTGACCGCCGTCGGGCGGGAAGCTTTCAGAGTTTGCGCAGCCGTTTCCAGGTCCGCGAGGAGTGATGCAGGGGATGCCGCATGCGACTCGAAAGCTGCCAAGGCCAAGCCGAAGGCTGCCGTCGCACCGATGGCCGGGGCACCGCGCACGGTCATGTTGCGGATGGCCTCCGCCGTTTCAGCGTAAGTCCGTAACGTAACCAGTTCCAGCGAGGCCGGCAAACGGCGCTGGTCGATCAATTGGAGAGAGTGGGATTCCCAGAAGACAGTTCGCATGTCACACGAAAGGACGCCCAGATGGGCGTCTGCGGGCGTA
>CAZRCR010000495.1:0-2713 GCA_964598615.1 uncultured Anaerolinea sp. | reverse complement strand
GGCGCGGCGCGCACAGTACTCTCCCACATGCCAAGCAAGCCACCCAGCAGGAGAAAGAGCACCAGCACCCAAATTTGCCAACGATTCCTGCGCTGCATAGATAAATCCGAACCTCGCGCCAATGATAACACACCTCCGGCGCGGGCACGTGAACATACCTCTGAATGTATTGGGAATTTAAGACCCGTGAAACTCAGCGCGGTTCGATGACCATTTTGATTGCCGTGCGGACTTTATCCTCGATCTCCACGTCAACGAACTCCGGCACACAGACGACAGCAATTCCGTCGTTTTTCAGGTAGCCGGTGGCCAACACCAGCGCTTTGACAGCCTGATTGACCGCCCCAGCCCCTATGGCCTGGACTTCCGCCCGCTTGTGCTCGCGGATTACACCCGCGATCGCTCCAGCCACAGCGGACGTACGGGAGGTTGCAGATACCTTGATCATTTCCATATTGTTCTCCCTTTAGCGAATGATGGATAAGAGGGGCATCACACCTTACAAAATTGTATACTATTTAAGGATGGAATACAAGACACCGCAGAACTGTTTGTCTACACAATCTCTTCGCTCCCGCTCGGACCCTTACCCGGCTCCCCACACGCCAGAAATCTTCTCCCCGCAGGATGGACACATTCCTGCAGGCCCAATCCGCTGATGGCGCACCCGGAAACCGGTCCGCTCCACAAGTGCAGTTGCGCACTTCGGGCAGAAGGTGGTCTCGTACTCGTCCACCCGGCCAGGCAGGTTCCCGGCATACACATAATGCAGACCAGCTTCTCGGCCAATCTCGGCCGCGCGTAACAGGGTTTTGGCAGGTGTTGGGTCAGGATCGGTCATCTTATAATCGGGATGAAAAGCTGTCACGTGCCACGGAATATCCGGAGAGACGGAAGTCAAGAAGCGCGCTGCATCCCAGAGTTCATCGTTGCCGTCATTGAAATCAGGCACCACCAAAGTCACCACTTCCAACCACAATCCTGACTCTTTGACCCACCGGATCGTATCCAGTACATTCTTCAGCACTCCGCCCAATTGGCGATAGCGCTTATCCTGCATTGTTTTTAAGTCGATTTTCATGCCTGAAAGATACGGCCTCAGATACTCTAAAACTTCCGGCGTGGCATTACCATTCGAAACATAGACGCATTTGATACCTGTTTGAACAGCCAGTTTGAACACCGCCGCGGCCCACTCACTGGTAATAAGCGGCTCATTGTAGGAAGAAGCGATCACCTTCGCCCCGGAACGACGCGCCACATCCACGATCTGTTCTGGGGAAACCTTGCGCACAAAATAAGCCGCCTCGTCCGAGGCCGGGTCGCGCAGGGTTTGCGAGGTCAACCAGTTCTGACAGTAGCCGCAGTGGAAATCACAACCCAACATGCCGAAGGTCAATGCAATGGAACCGGGCAGGAGATGATAGAAGGGTTTCTTCTCCACCGGGTCAGCATTCAACCCGGAGACATATCCCCATGGCACGCGCAGTTGACCTCCATCGTGATACCGCACCTGACAAATCCCGCGCCGCCCCGGGCGGACCACACAACGGTGTCCACAGGCAGTGCAGCGGAGGGAACCCTCTTCTTGGGAAGCGGCCAGTTCGGCAGGGGCAGTTAACCGGTCCAGCAGGGAGGCAAGAGTACTCATGCTTTTAATGATACACCTTTAAGCGGAGATATAATCGGCCCCAGGAGCCCCTATGTCCCTCAACCTGAACCTGATACGTGACCAATTCCCATCCCTGAACCGCCCATCTATTTTCTTCGACAACCCCGGCGGGACGCAGATCGCCCGCCCGTCTCTTGACCGCATCCAGCACTACCTGCTGGAGTGCAATGCCAACCACGAGGGCGTTTTCGAGACCAGCCGTAAGTCCGACGAGATCCTGGCCGAAGCTCACGCCTCCATGGCTGACTTCCTGAACGCCACCCGGCCTGAGGAGATCGTCCTTGGCAACAATATGACTACCCTGACCCTGCATCTGTCCCGATCGTTGGCACACATGCTTAACCCCGGCGATGAGATTGTGCTCACCCGTCTCGACCATGATGCCAATATATCGCCCTGGCTGTTGATAGCTGAGGATCGCGGCTGCAAGGTCAACTGGGTGGACTTCAATGTGGAGGACGGCACGCTCGACCTTAATAGCTTTGCGCAAGCCCTGGAGCGCAAGCCCAGGCTGGTCGCCTTCGGTTATGCATCCAACGCTCTCGGGACCGTGAACCCGGTGCGAAAAATGACCGAACTGGCCCACACCGCTGGCGCGCTGGTCTACGTGGATGCGGTGCAGTACGCCCCGCACGGCCCGATCGACGTTCAGTCCCTGGGCGTGGATTTCCTCGTTTGCTCCTCATACAAGTTCTTCGGCCCGCATGCCGGGGCGCTCTACGGGCGCGCCGACCTGCTCGAGGAACTCAAAGCCTACAAAGTTCGCCCGGCTGCAAACACGATTCCCGGTAAATGGGAGACCGGCACTCAGAACCACGAAGGCATTTCCGGAGTACTGGGCGCGCTGGAATATTTCGAATGGCTAGGCAAAACCTTTGGCAGCGAGCAGGAGGAAGGACTACGCGAGCGCGGCTACACCGGACGCCGGCTGGAACTCAAGAAAGCAATGACCGCCATCCGCGCTTACGAGTTTGAACTCAGCCGGGCATTGCTTTCAATGCTGACAAGCTGAAATCATTTGTTCATAACGATGGTTTGTTA
>CAZRCR010000494.1:0-2720 GCA_964598615.1 uncultured Anaerolinea sp. | reverse complement strand
CCCGATGGGCAGTCATACCGCCCGCTTTGCCAGCCTGTCGGCCCTGTATGCCGAAGCGACCGGCGACCCGGCCTACCGCGAGCAGGCTGTCCGCTCCTTCAACTGGGCCAGTTACATGGCAACAGACTCAGGGATCGTTACGGTGGGCGTGGATCGCCCGGATTACTACAACCAGTGCTGGTTCACGGACGGCTACTTCGATTACGTTCCGCACTTCATCGACGGGATGGCCTGTCTGCCCGAACTGGCTCCCGCCGACAGCGACCACATGCTCCGCTCCACGTCGGTGGTGCAGGAGATCTCCTACCGGCCTTACCAGATCGATTACCGGACCGCCGCTGCCGAAGGCACCCAGCGTCTGCGTCTGACCTTCGAACCGCTGCAGGTTCTGGCTGACGGGCGTCCACTTGCACGATTATCGGCACTTGGAGCAGACCCCGGCTGGGTGTTCGACCCCGCCCTGCGCCTGCTGGATATCCAAACCGGATCAAAGGAAGTGCTGATCCTGGGCCGTTGACCCGGCTTACAAAAACGAAGGAGGTGGAACCGGCAAGATACGGTATTGGCAAGCGAAATCGTTCACACCTTTCAACCGGTCCGAAACGACCGGAAATTCACTCCAGGAGAGATGAGATGTCAAAGAAAACCCTGATATTCGTTGGTCTGTTGATGGCTCTTGTGCTTGTCCTTTCGGCCTGCACCCCAGCCGCCACCCCCACCCCGGCCCCTGTGGTCACTGAACCGCCCGTAACCGAAGCTCCGACGGTCGACCCGATGGTACAGTTGGTCGCGGATGCCCAGGCCGAAGGCACGATCGTGTCCTACGGTCTCCCGGACGACTGGGTGAACTACGGCGGATTGTTCACCGGTTTCACTGCCGAATACGGCATCACCCACCAGGATACCGACATGGACAGCGGCACGATCATTTCGACCCTGCAGGCCGAAGTTTCTGCCCCCGTGGCCGACATCACTGACCTCGGCCTCGCTTTCGCCAAGCTTGTTGAGGACGAAGGCCTTTCCCAGCCCTACTTCAACACCCACTGGGACGAGATCCCGGATTATGCCAAGAACCCCGACGGTCTCTGGTCGGCGGCCTACTACGGCGTGATGGCTTTCCTCGTCAATGCTGACAAGGTCGAGAACATCCCGCAGACCTGGGAAGACCTGCTGAAGCCCGAATATGCCAACACGGTCTGCATGAAGGACCCGCGCTCCTCCGCGACGGCCCAGATGATCGTCCTGGCGGCTGCCTATGCCCATGGCGGCGATGAGACCAATGTCCAGCCCGGCCTGGATTACTTCGCTCAGATCATTGCCAATGGCACGCTCAACGGTGTCTCTCCTTCCTCGTCCAACATCCAGAAGGGTGAATGCCCCATCTCGATCCAGTGGGACTTCGACGCTCTGAGCAACAAGTACAACAACCCGGAAATGAACCTGCAAGTGGTCATTCCTTCTGATGGTACCGTTGCCGGTATGTATATTCAGTTCGCCACCGCTGGCGCCCCGCATTCCAACGCTGCCAAACTCCTGCTGGAATACGAATATTCCGACGCCGGTCAACTGGCTTATGCCCAGGGCTTTGTTCATCCGATCCGCACCAGCGTGCAGTTGCCTGAGGATCTGCTGGCCAAGTTCCCGCCTGCCGAGGCCTACAGCTCGGTGAACTTCCCCACCAACTATGCCGCCCTTGATGCCGCCAGCCTCGCCATTTCGGATGGCTGGTCTCTGATCGCACCATAAAGTAAACCATGGTTTTCCCGGGATGGGGCAGAATCCCCTGCCCCATCCCATCTGCAATCATCCATCTTTTTCATGATCTCGTTCCAGACAAGCAATTCATAATTTCGCAGAGGAGTACAACATGCCCGCAACAGGTGAATCCATCCGTTTTTCAAGATTGTTCTCAGAAGGCAAGAATGCCGTCATCGTGGCCGTGGACCACGGTCTCTACTTCGGACCGCTGCCCGGGATGATCGACCTCCCGTCGGTCATCGACAAAGTCGCCGGGGCCGACGCCATCCTGATGGCGCCCGGTATGCCCGCCCACTGCCAGTCCATTTTCTCGAAGCGCGGTGCCCCGGCCTGTATCGTCCGTCTGAACTGGGGCTCGAACTACGCTGCCATGTGGAAGTACAAGCACTCGCACAGCGTGCCGATGATTTCCGCCGCTGACGCGGTCGCCCAGGGCGCGGACCTGGTCATTAGCAGCCTGAGCCTGAAGAATCCCGACGAAGCCGAAGACGCCCACAACGTGGAAATCTTCGCGGCTTGCGTGGCGCAGGCGCGTGCCCTCGGCATTCCGCTGATCGGCGAGGTTTACCCGACCGGTGGCGACGACTACGCCCCCGAAGACTTGCAGGACGAGATCTTCATCGGCTGCCGCATCATTGCCGAACTCGGCGCAGATCTGGTCAAGACTTTCTACACCGGCAAGCGCTTCAACGAAATTTGCGCCGCCACCCCGGTCCCGGTGCTGGCCCTCGGCGCCAAGAAACTCCCCAAGGAGAGCGACGCTCTCAAGCTGGCCGCGGTCTCCGTCGAAGCCGGGGCGCGCGGCGTGGTCTATGGTCGCAATGCCATCCAGTCGAAGGACCCGGCCCGCTTCCTGGACGCCCTGAAAGAAGTCGTCAAAGATTTCCAGGCCCCCGACAAAGTGGCCGCAAAATACAAATTGGATTAAGATACTGGAATGGATGTATTGCTTGGAATAGATG
>CAZRCR010000493.1:0-2721 GCA_964598615.1 uncultured Anaerolinea sp. | reverse complement strand
AACAACATAGAACGCAACATTAGAGAACAAAACGAGTTTTGAAAACCTATTGCATTATGGTTACATATAACTATAATATATATATCACACCAAACGAAAGGAATTTCCACATGAGACACGATGCCCCCGAACTGCTTAAGAAGTACGCCGCCGCCGCCCAGGAGAAATCCTGGTATGGCATGACCAAAGATGCCGTAATTAAAGCCCTCGCCACCGCCGGGGCCACCCAGGAAGAAATTGACGCCGATATTGACGACGTGATTGAATACCTTGCCAAGCGGCGCGTCGCCGACACCCAAAAGCTCGAAAAGTACGAGAAAACGATCATCGCCGATTGGCCGAACTGGCGCGAGCACTGCGCATGGGTGCTCTCCGCCAAAGTGGCGGAAATCACGGACTGGGCAAAGGACGTGGAATACTACAGCGAAGAGCACTAGCCCTCTCCCCCGATCCACCGTGGATTCTCGCCCCGCCGGTCGGGCCAAAGGCCGGCAGAAGGCTATCTTGAACAAAATCACAAACTCTGAACGATCGAAAATCCAGGCGCGCGCCGACGAACTCTACGCCGCCAACCCTGGGAGCGATGTCTCCCTGGCTCTGACCCGGGAGTTCGGGATCAGCGAAGACCGCGCCGCCCACCACGCCGCCCGCGCCCGCCACCACTACAACGCCCCCCGCGGGGGTCGCCCTCCCATCGGCGATGAGCCGATGGTAAAAACGGCGTTCTTCCTGCACCGGGAGCAGGTGCTGTACCTCCAGAGTTTCCCGGAGGGCGCATCCGCCGCCCTGCGGCGGATCATTGACCAGGCTCGGGCAGCCGAGCAATGAGCGAAAAACAGCAGCCACTCGGAATATGCGACCACTGCCTGGGCCCCATCCGGCCTGGGCAGTGGTATACGTCTAAGGGCAAGCCGCGGCAATATTGCTGCCGCGACTGCCAGAACACGGCAAACTCACGCGCCGGGGCGCAGGGGCGCGGCGTCAAGGCGCATCAGCGCTATCTGGCTGGCCTGTGGAAGAACCCGCTGGCTGGGCCGCTGACGCCAGCCGAACAGGCAGACCGATCCCGACGCGGCCGGCTGCGTGAGGTGGCCGAAGGTCGGTGGCGTAACCCGGCGCTCAGCCAGGAGGCGCGGCAGAAACTGTCACGTCCGCGCAAACACAGCGGGTTGCTGGCTGACGCGATCGATAAACTTAACGCCGGATCGATGGCCGATCTAACGGAGGAAGAACGCCAGGCGTACCGCGAATACAGGCGACGACTGGCGAAAGAGAAGAAAAAGTATTCCCCCGGTTGAACCGGGGGAATACTTGCAATTACCAGTTTTGATATTTGTCGTTTTCCCTATTGACAAATACATATACCGGTATATAATATTATTATCTACAGATTACGGAGGAAACGATGAAGATCACGAGAGAGACGAGTTCGTACAATCAACGGCGGTACAGCAAACCCTGGATTGCCGTCGTGGATTTCCGCACCGATCCCAAAGGCGATTTCGGCTTCGGCTCCTGGGTCGGCGATCACAACAACGGAAGCGAAGGGCTGCTGGTGATTGACGCCGAGGAAGGCGAAATTGTTGCCATCGGGCAGAAGGACTTCCGCCAGCCTCGCAACTCGGCGCCGGACTACTACCAGGTGCGCGACGGGAAGCTCGTGCACGTCTCCGGTAAAGCGGAAGCCTACAAGCTGGCAGTGACTGCCTAATCCTAAATTTTTCATCGCCCCGCCGGTCGGGCCAAAGGCCGGCAGGAGAACATAATGCATCCAGATAGCAACATGAAAGCCGTCATTGGCGGGAAACGGTACAACGTTGGAACTGCAAAGCTCCTGGCGAGCAATGAGTACTGGGACGGATCGAACTTCGAGAGGAACGGTCGAAACACGTTCCTGTATAAAACACGCGGCGGCGCTTACTTCCGCGTGGCCTTGACCATGTGGCAGGGAGAGAGGGATTACATCGAGCCTCTCGACGTGGGAGAAGCGAAGGAACTGTTTGAAAGCCTCCAAGAAAAAATCGTCGAATACGAGGAAGCATTTGATGAGGTCGTAGAGGAGGCCACCGCAGGCAGGCCTACGTATTTCGGCGAGCCTATGAAGCAGGTGTCTGTGTGGCTCCCGCAAAAAATGATCGACCACCTCAAGGGGCGCGCCGGGCAAACCGGCGCAACCATGAGCGACATCATGCGTAAGCTGATTGAGGCGGACATGCAGCAGTAGAAAATGAGATCGGGCCCTGGCGATAGGGCCCGATCTCATTTTCTGGTTTAACTTTTTGTCGGGCTATGGATTAAATATCCAGGACCAAAAAAGGAGGAAGGATATGGCAAGGGAATTTGAGGTTATTTCCGGCGGCTCTGGCCGCTGGATGGCGAGAGAGCTATTTGAGCGCTGGCCGAACGGGCGCACCGCCCGCGGCGGCGAATGGTGCTACCGCGGCCACGCCCCGAGGGTGCCGGAGCACGCCGCCATCATTGGCCGGCAACTGCAACGCCAGGTAACAGGGGTTGACAAGATCGACCTGAACCGTCCGACCCTGGGCGGAGGATGGGAATACAACTTCCGCTTGGAGGACGGGCGGATGATCGAGATTAATTGACCAGGAGACAAAAAAATGACGAACCAGGATGCACTTTTTCCAGAATTTACCCCGCCCGCACCGGCAGCGGAGCCGCAAACCGAAACCAAGCCGGGCCGTTACACCGGCGGCAAGATCA
>CAZRCR010000492.1:0-2724 GCA_964598615.1 uncultured Anaerolinea sp. | reverse complement strand
TCTGCTCGGCTACACTGCCCTGTTCTTCTTCGTCTACTGCGCCGCCTGCCTGACCTTCTACACCACCGAGGTCTGGGGACTGGGCGTGCTGTTCTTCGGCCTGTCGGCCTTCCTGAGCGGCAGCCTGGTGCCGCTGGCCATGATGCCGCAGTGGCTGCAGACCGTGGTGCTCTCGATCCCCTTTTCACAGGCGCTGGCTGTGCCGCTCAACATCCTGACCGGCATCACGCCCCTGAGCCAGGTGCCGCGCATCTGGCTTTCACAGGTATTGTGGGTGATCGGTCTATGGCTGGCTTCCAACATCATCTTCCGCATCGCCATCCGCAAAGTGACGGTGCAGGGAGGATAAAATACAAGAGGAACTGTGATGGCACTTTGTTATCCGGTCCCCCTTTGTGTAGATTTGTGGCCTTCGTGTTGAAAAAATGACTCGATACGTTTCCCTCTACTGGCACTTCCTGACCCAACGCCTGAAAGCGCTGATGGAATACCGCGCCAGCTTCATCATCGGCGCGACTTCGACGATCTTCCTGCAGGCATCGTCCATCATCGCCATCTGGGTGGTCATGCAAAAAGTGCCCAACCTGAACGGCTGGACCTACGACGAGATCCTGCTCGTGTACGGATTCATCACCCTGGCCAAGTCCATCAACCACATGTTCGCGGACAACCTCTGGACTCTGGGCCGGGTCTACATCCGCTCCGGCGGCTTCGACCGCTTCCTCGTCCGCCCGATCGACCCGCTCTTCCATCTGCTGGCTGACCGTTTCTGCCAGGATGGCGTGGGCAACTTCCTGGTCGGCGTGGCGCTCATCATCAAGTCAAGCATTTCGCTGCACATCGTCTGGACACCCCTGAAACTGCTGATGCTGGTCACCAACGTCATCAGCGGCGGACTGATCTTCATCGCCCTCAACCTGCTGACCTGCGTGACCGCCTTCTGGATCGTGGACTCGGTCCCGGTGACGCGGCTGGTATTCGACAACCACCTGTTCGCCCAGTACCCGCTGACCATCTACCCGAAGGCGATTGGCATCCTGTTGACCTGGATCATCCCCTACGGGCTGGCCTCCTTCTACCCGGTCAGTTACATCCTCGGGCGCGACCTGGGCTGGGTGGCCTGGCTGACCCCCTTCGTGGCCGCCCTTCTTCTCTTCCTGGCCTACCGCTTCTGGGTGTTCGGCTTGAGGCACTATTCGGGCACGGGAACGTGAGAAAAACAAAAGGCAAGAAACAAAAAAGCCGGGTTTCGCGAGGAACCCGGCCTTTGTTTCTCTATAACTACTAGATGCTTACGCGGAACACAACTTCCATGTGTCTACTCCATACCTTATGGGATCATAAGCCAAGTTGCATCGCTGGCATTATCAGGTAATGGCAAATAAGTTGTTGTTGCATCTAACGTATTCAACAAGCCATATCGATTATTGATTTCAAACAACAACCATTTCCCGTCCGGTGATATTTGGTATGTGATTGAATCCCCCTCATACAAAATTTGTACATTGCCATATAAATCCATCGTTCCAATAATCTGGCCATCTGAAATTCCAGATGGCTTCTCCCAAACGAATCGACTATCATCCAACCAACTTACTCTATAATTTCTGTTGATGTTGTAAGGAAGCACCATATCAAGACTCTCGAAAACTTTATAACATTGTTCAGTATTTTCGGCAGGAAGTAATTTTGTTTTGCAGATAATTATTGAATCATCCGGTGCATAAACCCAAGCCATATTTTTATGATCGAGAAAGGAAAACCAAACAAGCAAATCAGACGAAGTATTTCCAATATACGCAACATTATTGGAAGATATGGATGGTTTACCGAAAATCGCCAAAGAATGGCTCAATTGACATAAGTTCTCTGGTTGGGGTAATTCTTCAATTTCATAACTGTCATTATCAAAAACAATTCTTAGTACTTTATTCTCTGCACATTGATTAGGTGAAAAAAACACTTCACCCCCCGGAGAGAATTGATAATTCCATTCTTGAGGGTTAAATGCGTCTCCCGATACAGTTATCCATTCTGATGGAGATAGCTCTACGTTAAAAAAGGGATAATTCTCACCATACACCAATAGATGCCCAGAAAATAAAGAAATATTGCAGTAGTTCTCTGGATTGTCGGCTTGGCAAGTGACCATCCATGTTTTTTGTTGAAACAGGTCAAATAACAAGATACTTTCAGAGCCTCGTTCCATTCCAGCTGCTGTTGCAATGATCTTCCACGAACCATCGGAAGCTACGTCTGTTTCCAACTTGCTGATTACAAAAGGACATGAAAGGCATTCCACCAGCTTTTGAGAATCGCCGCTTTCTAAAGAACGGATCCATATTTCGTAGTTTAAATCTTTACCATCAGTAACATTAAGTATCTGATAAACAAGATACTCCCCGCTGGAAAATGGCACAGCAATATCCCAGTAATGAGCATCTACATTCTGCTCCGTAATGCTAATCCCATCCCCTATCCCTTGAGAAACTTGAATAAGCGATGTTGTTCCAAAAAATGGGGTCAATTGGATAGTTTCAATTAGGGTAGGCTGACGTATGGGTTGAGTCGAACCAAGATATATTGTATTGACAGGCTCATCATTGTTCTGAAAACCGCCTGTACACGCATAGAGCATTACCAAACATCCCAAGAACAAAAAATAGGTTCTGAAAAAGAGATGCTTCATCACGATGCCTTACTCTCTGTTACGACTGTTATGCT
>CAZRCR010000491.1:0-2731 GCA_964598615.1 uncultured Anaerolinea sp. | reverse complement strand
GAGGAAGGCAGCCAAGCGTCCCCACTCCGATCCGAGCCGTTTCTCGTAGCGTGTGACCTTCTTGTTAAGCGGGGCCTCCATCGCCACCAGTGCTTCGCCCGAGGGATCACCCCCTTGGGCGAAGAAGTAGTGCTTGGGGGTGCGGGTGATGATCCCCATCGAGAGCGCCATGGCATTGAGAATCGTGACAAAGTTACTCATGTCCGCCGCCGGGAAACTCCCGATCTGGGTTGGCTGCTCACCGGGACCCGAGGCGGGTACCTGGAGGACCGACTGAGGCGAAACCGGCAACTTCCCGTCATCGTCGGCGTTGGAGATCATCCAGCGCTGCGGGTAGGCTGCATACTCCGCCACGGCCACCAGGTCGGAGAGGGTCTTGTTGACTACATCTTGAAGCGGGATGGCATTGTCCAGGTCACTGGCAGCCCGTGCGTTGGTCTGGAAGCAAAACAACGGGACAATCCCATAGGGATTCTCGGCGGTGCCACCGGCCTCCTCATCGGTCTCCCAATCCCCTTCCTTCCAGTCCTCGATGTTGGCCAGATCCTTGTTCGTCTTCCAGTATTCGAGCCGCTCCGGGTAGTACAAGACCAAATGTCCCTTGCCGCCGTCATCATCGAAGAGTTTGGCTCCCATGCGGGCCGTGCGCGGGTGTTGGGGGTCCATCCACAAGTGGACCGAGCGCGGGTCCTGCCGGTAGGCTTCGATCTCCTCATCCTTCCAGGCCAGGACGTACCCCTCGCCACACACCACCGCGTCACGGTGCACATCCTCGGTGTCGAGGTCCAGACCGGTGGCGCGTAGCAGGTCGTCAAGCCGTTTGGAAAGAGGGTCCTGGTCGGCCACGTTGAAGCGTTCCAGGACCATCCGGTCCACCGCCGCGTCGATCACCACGGCGCACCAGTTCTGCACAAATACATGGGTCTCCTCGAAGACCTCGGCGAGCCGTTCCTGGCTCCACCTGAGTGGCTGGCGCCCCTCGTAGTAGGCGATCCGCTTGTCATGATGCGTTTGCTTGTTTTTGATGGCTAGATAAGCCAGTTCCAGGTCGGTCATTGCCTCCCCCTTTCAGCGCACCCGGATCTTCTGCGCGGGGCGGAGATCCAGGTCAGTGATCGCCCACACCAGGGCGTCCATCCTATCCGGTGACTGGGGCGTTCCCGCCACCCAGTCACACATCTGATCTTCCAGCGTAGGGAAACAGCCGGCGTGGTGCACGCGGCCTTGCTCGTATAAGGCGGAAACCGGTTCAGCGCGGGTGATCTTCCCGCGGCTGGCAGTCACGGGACGGAGCGGGACGGAGCGGTCCACCGTCCGGATGGTGTGGGCCACCATGTCCCCGCCTTGGTTGGCCTCATATACGATACGGTCGGCCTTGGCTTTATGGTAGGCCGTGACCACGGCGCGGCCCCATTGCTCCGGGGTCCCATGCAGGCTGTGGTCATCCAGGACGTAGAAATGCCCATCTACACCCTTGCCCGCGGTAATGATCCCGATCTCGTCCCCGGTCTCCGTGGCCGCTGGGTCCACCGCCACCACGATACGGGCCATTTCCGGCGCTTTGAACACCCGGTCCCGCTCGATCTGCGTTCTGGTCCAGAGGGCGTTCGGGTTGTCATCGAGGATCTCGGCATCGAGTTCCTGGCGTCCCAGACGGGTGCCCCTGTAGCGCCCCACAATCTCCTCCAGGAAGCCCGGGGCGAGGTTGGCCTGGTTGTCCACCGTCCGTCCCTTGGTCAGGACCGTCGTGGGCAAGGCCAGCAACTCTTTCAGCAGCCCGATCGGTTTGGGGGTGGTCGTGACCACGGAACGCGGATTCGGCCCCAGCCGCAGCCCGAACATGGCCAAATGCCAAGCCTGGGGATACCGCCAGGCGCAGACCTCGTCCGCCCACAATCCATCACACTGGGGACCCCGCAGCCGCTCCGGTTCATCCGCCGAGAAGGTCGTTGCCACGGCCCCGTTGGGCCAGGTCAGGCGGCGGTTACTGGGCTGGTAGAGTGGCCGGAAGTGCGGCGGCGAACAAGCCAGGATGCCGCTCTCCCCCTCCACCATCACATCCCGCACGTCGCCCGCGGTCGGGGCGATGAAATGCAGCCTCCGGCACTGCCCAGTCTCAATCCAGTGACGCATGGTTTCCGCGCCGCTCCGCGTCTTGCCCGCTCCACGACCCGCCAGGTAGATCCAGGTCCGCCACTTGCCGGCTGGGGGCAACTGCTCGGGACGGGCAATACTCCCCAACCAGTCATACGCCAGGGCCTCCGCCTCCACCGGGCTGAGGAGGCCGATGACCGCCTCAGACTGCTCCCAGCTTAGCCCGTCGAATAAGGTCCTTAAGGCGGTCATAAGCCTCCCCGGTCTCTAGCGGTCCGCCACCCTTGCCGGTCACTTCAGTGGATTGGGTGGCCATCCCGCGGGCCAGCCGTTCCACCCGCACGGCCACCTCGAACATCGAGACCACTGTCTGCGGTGGCAGGGCCTCGGGCTTCATGGTCTGGAGAGCGGCCAATACCTTAGTCTGGGCGAGCATGGCGATCCGGGCATGACGCTCCCCCATCTCCCCCATCTCCTTGCGGGCCTTTTCCAGGCGGACCTTATCGCAATGGTGGTCATAAGCCGTGACTCTCATATTCCAGCGGTGTTGTTTGGCCCAACGTCCAATTTGCGCCATTCTTTTTTCAGTCACCGCACAAACCTTTGACCGGCTGCGCTCTGGCCCCATGTCCCGGTA
>CAZRCR010000490.1:0-2736 GCA_964598615.1 uncultured Anaerolinea sp. | reverse complement strand
CACGCGGCCCATGTCATCTTTGGCAACGTGTAATTCCAGAGTGACACGGCTGCCGTGACGAATTTCATCCACGGCAACTTCTTCCGGATGGTCGACCAGGGATTTGGCGATAAATTCTGTGAGTGCTTTCATGGCATCTCAAATGGGACAACGACCCGGCCCACAGGCCGAAGTCGTTGTCTCGATTGGTTGGACTATTTACCGGTCTTGACAGTGGTCACGCGCGCCGCGCGGGCTTTTTCCACTTCGGCCAGCAGGGTTTCGACCGATTCACCCTTCTTGAAGCGATCGAAGCGCTCCTGGGTGCCGGAGGTCTTGAACAACTGGGCCACCGACTCGGTCGGCAGGGCGCCCTTGCTCATCCAGTCATACACGCGGTCTTCCTTGATGTCCAGCGTGGCAGGATTGGTGCGCGGGTTGTAGAAACCAACGATCTCGAGGAAGCGGCCGTCGCGCGGGCTTTCTTTGTCCGCGACCACGATACGGTAGGACGGCTGTCCTTTAAGGCCAATACGGCGAAGACGAATACGAACCATCGGAATGTTTCTCCTTCAACAGATAGTGATCGAATTTGTTTCGGCAACAGCAGGCGCACAGTGAGGGGCAGGAAGGACTGCGCAGTGCGGTGCTGAGAACCTTCATAAAACGAAGCGCACAAGTGCGCTCAACTCCTATTTTACCTCATCTTTTACATCATCCGAACAAACGTGAGAGGCCGCGTCCGCCGGTCTTTTGCAGGGTCTTGAACAGTTTCTGCATTTCGCGGAACTGTTTGATCAGCCGGTTCACGTCCTGGACCTCGAGCCCGCAACCGCGGGCGATACGTCGTCGTCGGCTGGCATTCAAGATATCGGGGTTGCGGCGTTCAGCGGGAGTCATTGAGTTGATAATGGCCTCGGTGCGCTTGGTGGAACGGTCCATCTCTTCGGGCGAGATATTTCGCGCTGCTCGTCCCATTTCGCCGGGGAGCATATCAGCCATCTGACTCATCGGTCCCATTTTCTTCGAGGAACGCAGCATTTCGACCAAGTCCTCAAGCGAGAACTCGCCCTTCGCCAGGCGCTCGGCCTGTTTCATGGCCTGCTTCTCGTCGAAGGCCGCTTCGGCCTTTTCGATCAGGCCGAGCACATCCCCCATGCCCAGGATGCGGGATGACAAGCGCTCCGGCTGGAAAGCTTCCAGCGCGTCCAATTTTTCGCCGGTACCGATGAACTTGATCGGCACACCGGTAACCGAACGGATGGAGATGGCTGCGCCGCCGCGCGAGTCGCCGTCCATTTTGGTCAGGATCAGACCGGTCAACGGGACCGCGTCACGGAAGCCTTCGGCCACATGCAGGGCTTCCTGGCCGATCATCGAGTCCACCACCAGCAGCGTTTCGGACGGGGTCACGTTCTTGACGATGGCCTGCAACTCACCCATCAAGGCATCATCCAACTGGGAGCGGCCCGCCGTGTCCACAATAACAACGGTGTAGCCGCCATTCCTGGCTTTCTGGAAAGCACGCTTCGCCAGTTCGGGCGGTTTGACGTCAGCCTCGAAAAAGACCGGAACGTCAAGCTGCCTGCCCAGGGTCTGCAACTGCTCCGCCGCTGCCGGACGGTATGGGTCGCCTGCCACAAGAAAGACGCGTTCGCCGCGTGCGCGCAGGAAGTTCGCCAGTTTTCCAGCAGCGGTCGTCTTGCCGGAACCTTGCAAACCGACCAGCATGATCATGCGCGGCTTTTCACCGGAAAGGTTAAGCGGGGCCGGTTCGCCAAGTGTGGCGACCAGTTCCTCATTGACGATCTTGACAACCTGCTGGCCGGGATTGAGAGCTTTCGAAACTTCCGCCCCCACCGCGCGGGCACGCACACGGGCAATGAAATCCTTGACCACGCTGTAATGCACGTCGGCTTCGAGCAAGGCCAGGCGCACCTCGCGCATGGCGGCATCCACATCAGCTTCAGAGAGTTTGCCTCGCTTGCGCAGCTGATCGAAAAGTTGGTTAAGTCGTCCGGTGAGTGTCTCGAACACGGGAATTCTTCATTATATGGAATGAAAGACGTCAGATTTTAGCCCAGAAACAGGACTAGGTCAAGGAGCGGCGTAACATATATCCAACAACCGGGTTATATCCCATGAAATTTAGACCACCAAAGGATGGAGATATGTCAAAAGTTGCCATTGTCACCGATAGCACCGCCTACCTGCCACCGGAGTGGCTCAAACAATACAATATCACCGTCATCCCGCTGACGGTCGTCTTGGGCGAGGAGATTCTGCGGGATGGCGTGGATATCTCACCCGCCGATTTCTACAAACGACTATCGAACTCGAAAATTACGCCCACCACTTCGCAGGTTACTGTCCAGGAAATGCAGACCACCTTCGAGGGCCTTTTGGAGCAGGGTCTCGATGTGCTTGGGATTTTCATTTCCTCGAAATTCTCCGGGACGATGGAATCTGCCCTGCAAGCCCGCCAGAACCTGGAAAAGGCATCCGGCAAGATCGCAGTCATCGACTCGCAATTCACCACCATGGCGATGGGCTGGCCGGTTATCACCGCCGCCCGGGCGGCGCGGGCCGGGGAGGCTCTTTCTTCCTGCCAACGGATCGCCGAGAAAGCGCGCGACAATAGCGGCGTACTGTTCGTTGTCGAAACGCTCGAATTCCTGCGCCGCGGCGGACGCATCGGAGGTGCGCAAGCCCTGCTCGGCACGGCGCTCAACATCAAGCCGTTGCTGGAGATGCGCG
>CAZRCR010000489.1:0-2749 GCA_964598615.1 uncultured Anaerolinea sp. | reverse complement strand
GGTGGCCTATTAGATACGCCCCGCCCGGGCCTTCGGCCACCGGGTACGTGGAACCGACCTCGCCGAGGCGGCGGGCCAGGGGGACGGGAAGACCCGGGGCGGGAAGTTGCGAGCTACCGGTCACAGACGGCTGCGGAGCGACCGCAGGCGGACCATCGACCGGCATCGGCCCGACGTCCGGGACCTGTTCACGGTCCGCGCTCCACGGTCCGCGCTCGGCATCGTGGGCCAGGCTCCACATCGGGTCGATCGTCCGCGGCTGGGAGGGGGCGCTGCCCCACAGGTTCTGCGGCGCCACCTGCGGGACCGGGGTGAAGGCCAGGATCGCCCGCCGTGCCGAACGCTGGACGAAGCTGAAAACCTTGTCCTGGCTACGGAAGCGCACCTCCGCCTTGGCCGGGTGGACGTTCACATCCACTTCCTCGGGCGGCACTTCGAGGAACAACGCCGCCAGCGGGTAACGTCCCACCATCAGGAGGGTGTGATAGGCCTGCAAGAGCGCCTGTGTCAGCGGAGTATCCTGCACCCAGCGCCCGTTGATGAAAAAGGTCATCTCCTTGCGGTTGGAGCGCGTCAGCGCCACCGGGGAGATGAAGCCGGTCAGTTTCAAACCTTCATCTTCCGAAATGACATCCAGCATCTGCCGGGCTACATCCACGCCGTAGAGCGCCGCCAGAATGGCACGCCGGTCGCCGTCGCCACTGGTCTGCAGAGACGGGGTCCCGCCCTCCATCAGTTTGAAGCGCACGTCGGGGTAGGCCAGGGCGTAACGGGTGAGGAGAGCGTCGATGGCGCGCCGCTCGGTCACATCCTGCTTCAGGAACTTGAGCCGCGCCGGAACGTTGTAGAACAGGTCTTCCACCTGCACCACCGTTCCCACCGGCGCGCCGATCTTCTCCACCTTGCCAATCATGCCTCCTTCCACCCGCAAGCGCGCCCCTGAAAGCGCTTCCGGCGTGTGCGAGGTGATCGTCAGCCGCGAGACCGAGCCAATGGAAGCCAGCGCTTCGCCACGGAAACCAAGTGTTGCGATCTGGAACAGGTCATCGGCGGAGACCAGCTTCGAGGTGGCGTGACGTTCCACTGCCAGCACCAGTTCGTCAGCCGGGATGCCGGCCCCGTCGTCGGCGACCCGGATCAGGGTCCGCCCGGCTCCGGCGATCTCCACCGTTACCGACTTTGCGCCGGCGTCCAGCGCATTCTCGAGCAGTTCCTTCACCACCGAGGCGGGACGTTCCACCACTTCCCCGGCGGCGATCTGCGAGGCAACTTCAGGGGGCAAAACGTGAATGGTCATGGCTTTATTCTACCGTATAATAGCGCTCATGCGTTTTACACACTTCTTCTTCGACCTCGACGAGACGCTCTACCCCTCGTCCAGCGGCCTGTGGATGCTCATCCGCGACCGCATCAACCTCTACATGCGCGACCGCCTCGGTTTTCCTCCGGAGCAGATCGAAACCGTACGGGAAAAATACTTCCGCGAGTACGGAACGACCCTGCGCGGCCTGCAAGCCAATCACCAGGTGGATATGGACGATTACCTGGCTTTTGTCCACAACGTGCCGCTGGACAGCATCGCCCCGGACCCGGCCCTGCGCGCCGCGCTGGAAAGCATCCCCGCCCGCAAGTTCATCTTCACGAATGCCGATTGCGCCCATGCCGGGCGCGTGACCAAGGCTCTCGGCGTGGATGGCCTGTTCGAAATGTGCATCGACGTGCATGCCATCGCTCCCTACTGCAAGCCGATGCCCGAGTCGTTCGAACTGGCGCTCAAGGCCGCCGGCAACCCGGACCCGCACCACTGCGTGCTGCTCGACGACCAGGGACGGGTCACCCGGGCAGCGCGCGCTCTGGGCATGTACACCGTGCTGGTGGGAAAAGACTACCCCGGCTTCTATGCCGACGAGGCCATCGAGAAACCGTCAGAACTGCCCCTGCTCATCAAAAACTGGCGAATCTAACACAATACTTACGCAAACGGGTTCAAAATTTAGGTTCCATTAACCCATGCGTGCTAGACTCTCAATCTGGCAGGATACGATCTGCCTACAGGAGACACCTATGGAAACCAAGACCGAAAACAAAACGCTGCGCACAATCATCATCGGATTCGTTGTCCTCGTATTGGTTGCCTGCGCCTTTGGCGGCGGTGTGGCCGCGGGGACACTTGTCCCGTCGCTAAACGGCTCGCAGACCTCCGTCCCATCCACCAGCGGCAGCGACCAGACCGGCACCACGACCACCGACCTGGACACGCTCTTCGCCCCCTTCTGGGAAGCCTGGAACCTGGTGCACGAGAATTACCTCGTCCAGCCAGTGGACGATACCGCCTTGATGCAGGGCGCCATCCGCGGCATGATGGAAGCCCTGGGCGACCAGCATTCCTCCTACATGGACCCGCAGGAGTACGAAGATGCCTCCGCCGAAATGCAGGGTTCCTATGCCGGCATTGGCGCTTACGTGGATACGGAAGCCGAATTCCTGACCATCGTCCGCCCGATCCCCGGCTCCCCTGCCGAAGCCGCTGGTCTGCAACCCGGTGATATGGTCATCGCCGTGGACGGCGAAGACGTGACCGGCATGGACCCGTCCACCGTGCGCCTGAAAGTACTCGGCGATGCCGGGACCAATGTGGTGCTGACCATCGTGCGCGGCGATGCTGAACCGTTCGAAGTGCCCATCACCCGCGCGGTCATCACCATCCCCAGCGTGGAAAGCCACATGATCGAAGGCACCAACATCGCCT
>CAZRCR010000488.1:0-2752 GCA_964598615.1 uncultured Anaerolinea sp. | reverse complement strand
GGTCACGCCGGCCTGGGTCAGCATGTACAGGGGGTACATGTAACCGGAGGTGGAGGCGGCATCCGGATAAGCCCACTTGAGACCGTTCAGGTCAGCAAGGGATTGGATTTCGCTATCGCGCGCAACGAAGATCATGGCGGCGTACCAGTTCAGGCCGAAGCGCACAGCCTTGGCACCCACGGTCGCACCGCAGAGCTGGTTGGCAAGAGCGTAGCCCAGGCCGGGGATGAAGGCCATGGTGTTGTCGGGCGAAGCGCACAGCTCTTCGATCGTGGCGGCGTAGGAGGTCGGCACAGAAACCTTGAAGTACAGGCCGGTGGCATCATGGAGTGCTGCATGCAGCAGATCACCACCCGCAACGATGGTCGCGGCGTCCACGGACGGGACGTAGATGATGTGGACCGGGTTCTCGAAGGTGCCGAGGGCCGGCGGGGCCGGGGGTTCCGTGGCCGGGGGCTCGGTCGGCGGTTCAGTTGCAACCACAGTGGGGGTCGCCTGGGCGCCGCACGAGGCCAGGAGCATCGTGGCAACGACGAGCAGCGAAAGGAACAAGTACAGCTTCTTCATTTCTTTCTTCTCCTTCTCATGAGAATGTAGGGAATCTGCGATTCCTTTTGATAGGCAGATGATAACCCTGTTTAAAAGATTCGACAAGTGACATGTTTCGTTTATATTTGTGTATAATCATTGCATGTCGAATTCATCGAAAATCCTCCTGCGTATTTTCCTTGTCCTGCTTGCTGCCGCGGTGATCTGGTTCCTCGTTACCTCGGTGAACAACAGTCTGCATGATGCCCTGAACCCATTGCAGCAGACGAACAGTGAACTGAGCACCCAGGTTGCCAATTTGCTGCATCCCACCCCCACGGTCATCCCGGACCCGGTGACGATCATCCACGAGATTCAAGCGGTTGCCAAGCTGGAAACGATCCACTACACCGTGGAAAAGGTGGTGACTGCCGAAACCAACCAGGGGTTGTTGGGTGAGATCTTCGGCGACAAGTTGCTTTTTGTCGGGCATGGCTACGTGATCGCCGGGATCGACATGAGCAAGATCACCGAATCCGACCTGTGGCTGGAAGGGGAAACGCTGAACGTGCGCCTGCCGCAGCCCGAAGTGCTGGTGGCAACGCTGGATAACGAAAAGTCCTACGTCTACGACCGTGACCTGGGTATCCTCGCCAGCCCCGACCCGAACCTGGAAACGACGGCCCGGCAGGTAGCTGAACAGGAAATCCTGCGCGCGGCGCTTGATGACGGAATCTTGGACCAGGCACGTGTCAATGCCGAAGTGTACCTGACCAAGTTTTTCAATGCATTGGGGTATAAGACGGTCGTCTTCTCGTATCAACCCTGAAATTACGAGACGGTCTTCCCGGTCCAATCCGGATGCGCGTATTTTGTCCGCGCCAATTCCTCGGTGCGGACTTTTTCTTCGGGAGTAAGTGCCCCCGGTTCCAGGTCCAGATCGAGAACAGACCCGAAAGCGGCCACGTAGGCCCGGGCGGCCTCATCCCATGAAACGATGCGCCCGATGGCGGCTTCCACGGTGGTGGCGTGTTCCAGAAGGCGGACGGCGGCGCGTTCCCGGGCCGCATCATCCGGATAAACCAAAGCTTGCAAGATGCGGGTCAGGTCGCCGGTCAGTGGGAGTGACCCATGCTGGAGCACGCCTTCCTTGCGCCTCGCCTGGGCCGATCCGACCAGTTTCTTCCCACCCAC
The DNA here is from genome assembly GCA_964598615.1 of uncultured Anaerolinea sp. Lineage (GTDB taxonomy): Bacteria > Chloroflexota > Anaerolineae > Anaerolineales > Villigracilaceae > UBA877. Next base: position 1,030 of record CAZRCR010000488.1, on the reverse strand, counting down.
GGTAATCTCATAGGTGGACGGCACTTCAAAGCAGACCGGGTTGGGGATCTTGCTGGCGGTCCCGGCGCGTTCCTGTACCTGTACAGGCAGACTGAGAAGGCGTAAGGCATCCACAAGTGCCGCTGCCAGACGGTTGTAGGCTTCGAGTACGGTTCCGGCCACGCGTGGTTCGTCGGGCGGGGCGATGACCGAGTAGGTGACCTCGTCTGTATGGAGAACGGCTCTTCCTCCGGTGGGACGCCGCACAAGGTCCCAGCCGCGGGTACGCAGGCGTTCCATATCCACATCGCTTACTGGCTGGGCATATCCCAGTGAAAGACAGGCGGGTTCCCAAGCATAAATGCGCAGGGTGGGAAGAGATTTTCCACTCCCGCAGGCCTCAAGAATGGCTTCATCCGCGGCCATGTTCCAGGCACCCTGCGCCGGTTCGGGTTGCAGGAGGAGCCGCCAGGGCTCGCGGCTCATTTGATCTCCTCCACGAAATCTTTGGCAGCTTTGGTAGGGGAAACCAGATGGCGGCCTTCGTTATGCAGATAGCGTTGACGGTCGAGCACCCACAGATAGAGGTCCGCTTCGGTCTTGCCGGGGAATTCTCTCAATACACCGCTGCGCCGGATAATGCGGACGATGGGCATGTAGACTTTGTCGTGCCAGTGGGTCACGGCTTCTTCGTCCGTGATATCGCGTTGGAGGTCCAATCCCATGAAGTATTTGTGGACTGCGATGTGTTCCAGGATGCGATCGAAGCCATCCGGGATGGTCAGTTTTACATTGGCCTTGGGGCGAATGCGATCCAGCCCTGTGCGCTCGAGGAAGTTAATCTCTTCGCCCAGGATTTCCAGGTCTTCCGGCTTGATATCGGGAGTTATGTTGACCTTGGTTGAGCATTCGCGCACTTCAGCTTCGATGTAGGTTTGTCCCTGTTCGCGCGCTACGGAGACGCGATGGTGTCCATCCACCACGAAGTAGACTTCACCCACTTTGTAGAGTACAACCGGTGGGAGGCTGACATCCTGGTAGAAGGCGCGGT
>CAZRCR010000487.1:0-2758 GCA_964598615.1 uncultured Anaerolinea sp. | reverse complement strand
TATTATCCCGCCTGGGCAGCCCCTTGGACCCAGCAGGTGATTGACCGTTTCGAAGGTGCGCTGATCCATAACCACTCGAAAGGCTTGCATGTGCAGGGACAGATTGGCCGGTTGTACGACCTGCGGATTTTGCAGGTCTCGGAAGACCCCAACCAGCCGCGTCCCTTTGACCACCTTGCCGAATTATTTCAGGCGGCCGGCAAGGCCGCCATTCAGACCTATTGCCGCCCTGAAGAAGTGGAACGCGCCGTGGAGATCGCCCAAACCGGGAAGATGGTCTTGCAGACGAGCGCCCCGGACGTGGAAACCGCAAATGAGATCGTTCGTTACGTGCGGGAGCACTCAAGGATCAAGGCAGGTTGAACCATGAGCGATGATTTTGTTTTTGGGAATGCAACCGTTTCGCAAACTGTCGTGCCCAATAAGGTCAGGTTGACTGGCGGTGGGATTATCCATCGGTCTGCGCGTATGCCCCGGTCGCCGAAGCCAGGGGAGCATGTGAGGCTGGAGTTGCAGGTCACCGAAGGCATCGACTTTGAGCAGGCCTGGGTCTATTTCATCACGGATGGCCGCGATCCGTTGGGGCGGATGGGGAAGGCCACGCGCGGCGCTGTGCTTCCAATGCAGCCTTCCGATGTGGTTTGGAATCCGGAAACGAAGGTCTATGAAAGACTGTTCCAGGTTTTCCTGCCTGGCCAGGAGCGTGACACGGTTGTCCGCTACTGCCTGAGCGCCAACTCACCCACGCGAGGAGAAGTGTTCGCAGATAACGGCACCATCTATGCCTATCTGGTCTCGGACCGGAATCCGCCCGTCTGGAGTTGGGACGCCGTCCTGTATCACATTTTTGTAGACCGTTTTGCCGCGGCTGCCGGGTCCTCGCTCGATCCCACCCGACCCCTGGACGGGTTCATGGGCGGCTGCCTGAAAGGCATTACCCGCCGGTTGGATTCCCTCGCCGCCCTTGGCGTCAACACACTTTATCTTAGCCCGGTCTTTGCCAGTCCATCCTATCATGGCTATGATGCGACCGATTACTTCGAGATCGAGACCCGGCTCGGGGTCCGCGCGGATTTCCGGGAGTTGTTGGACCAGGCCCATGCCCGCAGTATGCACGTTCTCCTCGATTTTGTCCCCAACCACTGTTCGGATCGTCATCCTATTTTCCAGTCTGCCATCCGGGACCAGCGCAGTCCATACCGGAAATGGTTTGTCTTCAACGCCTATCCGGATGACTATAAAACATTTTTCGGGGTGCGGTCGATGCCCTGTTTCAACCTGCGGAATGAGAAAGCCCGCGCGTATATTCTGGATGCGGCCCGCTCCTGGTTGGACTTCGGTGTGGACGGCTACCGCCTCGACTATGCCATTGGTCCGGCGCCGGACTTTTGGGCCGAACTGCGCCGGTCTATCCATGCCAGCCACCCGGAAGCCTGGGTCTTCGGTGAAGTGGCTGACTCGCCGGATGTGCAGCTCTCGTTCCACGGCCTGCTGGACGGCTGCCTGGATTTCAAGTTGATGGACGCTTTGCGAAATACATTTGCCTACGGCACCTGGAAAGCGACCGACCTGGCGGTGTTCCTAGCGCGTCACCAGGCTTTCTTCCCCGAAGATTTCAGCCGCCCATCCTTCCTCGATAACCATGACATGGATCGTTTCTTGTGGGCTGCTGGTGGGGAGAAGCGTAAGCTGAAGCTGGCGGCACTCTGCCAGTTCACGCTGAGCGGCGCGCCGATCCTTTACTACGGGACAGAGGTTGGCCTGTCGCAGCGCAGGAGCGTTACCCAGGAAAATATGCGTTTCGGGATCCTGGAGGAAGCGCGTTTGCCCATGCTGTTCGAAAAAGAAGAGCAGGATGAAGATCTGCTCGCCTTTTTTACCGGGTTGATCCGCTTCCGAAAGTCCAATCCGGTTTGTGCCTATGGCGCATGGACCTTGCTGGCGGCAACACCCGAAGTGCTTGCTTACAGCCGTACGGATGAGAAGCAGAAGATCGCCGTGGTTTTGAACACTGCCCTGCGGGAGAATGTTGTTAGCCTGCCGGGGATTTGGGATACACCGGTTTTCCATTCTGGTCCCGGTGCGGAAATCCATCTTCATGCTGGAAATACGGAAATTCGCATACCACCCTTGACCGGGATGGTTGTTGGGTAACAGTTTTTAGGAAAATGCTTCGGATTTTGAACAAATCATTCCACTTTGCCACCATAAGGAGTACTATGTCAACTACACTGGAAACGATCTACAACGCCATTTTGGATGGCGATCAGAAAGCGGTCACCTCCGGGATCGAAGCTGCCCTGGCCGATGGCCTGGACGCGGCCACGATTTTGAACGACGGCATGATCAAGGCAATGTCCGAAGTGGGCCATCGCTTCGAGGAAGGCGATTATTTCGTCCCGGAGATGCTGATCTCGGCCCGGGCCATGCAGGCCGGGCTGGGTCTCTTGCGCCCGAAATTGCAGCAAAGCGGCGTGAAGGCGCGCGGCAAGGTTGTTATTGGTACTGTAAAGGGCGACCTGCACGACATTGGCAAGAACCTGGTTTCGATGATGCTCGAAGGGGCTGGTTATGAGATCAAGGACCTTGGCACGGACGTTCCGCCGGATGCCTTTGTGGACGCGGTCCGTGCTGAGAAGGCCGACATCCTGGCGCTTTCGGCGTTGCTGACCACAACCATGCCGTCCATGCAGTTGACGATCCAGGCAGTTCAGGCTGCAGGGCTGCGAGAAGGTGTGAAAATCATCATAGGCGGTGC
>CAZRCR010000486.1:0-2773 GCA_964598615.1 uncultured Anaerolinea sp. | reverse complement strand
ATTACGATCCTCTTTGGGCTTCATGAACATGACCAGGGCATAGTGCAGGCCCACGAAGAGCAGAAGCCCCAGGGCTGACCCTACACTCTTTTCCGTCAGGGAGATAACGAAGAACACGACAGTCTGGAGAATAACGTAATAGAAAAAGATGGTCTGGTTCTTAGGCTGTGAAATTGCCCGGATGACTTCGAACACCGGATGTCTCATTTTTTCAGTACCGGCATCCTTAGGACGAAAATTCCGAAAATGGAACAGGAAACGCAGGAACACAAGCAAAAGCCCAATAAACCCGACAGAAATTCCGAAACCTGCCAGCATCTCAAGCGAAGGGGATATTTGTGACGCTACAATGGAAAGTACGATATACCCAACACCCGCGGCGATATCGCGTCCCATCGCCAGGAGATAGACCGAGCGGGCGCGCTTGACAGACGCTTCGCGCAAGTCCACCACCCGTTTGTCATTCGCCAGGTCAGCATACTGATCCACGTTGACCACAGGCATGGCAGAAGCACGCTTCTCGACAGGTTTCGCCACCGCCAGTTTTTCATCCACCTTCTGTTCTTCCAGTGCTTCCAGGTTGGTATACATGATCCGCTCCACCCGGAGCGCGACCACCAGCCGGATGGCGATAATGGACAAAAACAGCACCGCCACGTAAAGATTAAGCGTCATGAAAGTGCTCGGGCTATTGAAGTAAACAAATAACTCGACAAAACCAAGCAGGACAACTGCCGCGACGATCCCGGTTAACTGGGACTTTATAAAAAATCCGCCGAACATGTAATTCAATATCTTTTTGATATTTCTGCCGCTGGATGGATCAACCTTTTTCATGACCGTTTCTCCTGATAGTCAATAAATATAGAAAAATCCGGGTTCGTTTCCAGGACCCGGATTTTGTTCTTCTACACCAACAGGCGCACCGGCTCTTCGAGATAGACCGCCAGCGCCTGCATGAATCTGGCCGCTTCGGCACCGTCGCTGACGCGGTGATCGACCGAGACCGTGGCTTTCATCCGCCAGCCAGGCTTGACAATACCAGCGTCCACCACAGGGACCTCCCGGGCGGACCCAACTGCAAGGATGGCTGCTTCTGGCGGGTTGATGATGGCGGCAAAATTCTCAACATCGTACATGCCCAGGTTGGAGATGGAGAAGGTCGAACCTTCGATCTCCTCCGGCCTGACCTTGCCCTCGCGCACCCGTCCAGCCATCGCTTTGATTTCAGTGGCAATCTGGCGCAGGGACTTGATATCCGCATCCTTGCAGACCACGGTCAGCAAGCCGCCTTCCACGGCGACCGCCACCCCCACATTGACCTGTCCGTGGCGCAGGATGGAATTGCCAGCCAGAGAAGCGTTCAGGTTGGGGAACTGGCGCAGGGTCAAGGCAACGGCCTTGATAATAAAATCGTTGACCGAAACCTTCTCATCTTCCGGCAGGTACGAATTGACCTGCTTGCGCAGCACCATCAGCGCGTCCATCTTGTACTCATGGGTCACATAGAAGTGCGGGATAGTGGTCTTCGACTCGGTCATGCGGCGGCTGATGGCCTGGCGCAATTTCGTAAGCCCAATGGTCTCATCAACCGCAGATGATGGACGACTGACAATAGATGGTGTTGTGACGCTGACCACTGATGACTGATGACTGATGACCGACTCTATGTCCCGCCGCACGATCCGTCCGCCCGGACCGGTCCCTTTGACCTGACCCAGGTCCACATTCCGGTCGCGGGCGATCTTCTTCGCCAGCGGCGATGCTTTCACAGAGCCAACCACAGGGGAGAAAACAGCATCGGGAATAGGAACAGGTTGAGCGTCCGGAACTGCCACAGGTTCTTTGCCGTCCCCTGATCCCTGAGGCTTAACGACTGTTTCTTCGATCTTCTCGTCAGCCGTTCCCACAATGGCAATCGGCGTGTTCACCGGCACCACCGCTCCCGCATCCACCAGCAAAGCACGCACTATTCCGGTGGCGGGAGAAGGGACCTCGACAGTCGCCTTGTCGGTCTCGATCTCGGCCAGCACTTCATCCTTTGCAACCGGCTCGCCGACCTTCTTGAGCCAGTGGACGAGCGTGCCTTCAGCCATATCAAAGCCCAGTTTTGGCATGTTGATCGTCTCGGCCATTATTTCAAGACCTCCTTCACCGCCGCAACGATGTCGGGTACCTGCGGCAACGCGGCCTGTTCGAGCGTGCGGTTGTAGGGCAGCGGCACTTCCTTCTGCGCCACGCGCAGGATGGGTGCGTCGGCGTAGTCGAAGGCTTCCTCGTACATACGAGCCGACACTTCGGCCCCCACACCGTACGACTTCCAGCCTTCCTCCACGATCACGGCCCGGTTGGTCTTCTTGAACGACTCGAGCACCGGTTCCATATCGAGTGGGCGCAGGGTGCGCAGGTCAACGATCTCCACATCCACGCCGTCCTTGGCCAGTTCGTCCGCCGCCTTGAGCGACAGTTCCAGCCCCTTGGCATAGGTGACGAGGGTGACATCCTTGCCCGGCCGCTGGACCTTCGACTTGCCGATCGGGATCAGGAACTCACCCTCCGGCACTTCGCCACGCACCTGGTACATGGTGGCATGCTCGAGGAACAGCACCGGGTCATCGGACCGGATGGCGGTTTTCAAAAGTCCCTTGGCGTCTTCCGGCGTGCCGGGCGAGACGACCTTCAAGCCCGGGAAATGGGCAAAGACCGCGTCAGGGGTCTGCGAGTGGGTTGCCCCAAGCTGACGTCCGCCGCCGCCCACAGCGCGCATCACCAG
>CAZRCR010000485.1:0-2779 GCA_964598615.1 uncultured Anaerolinea sp. | reverse complement strand
ACATCGAGTCCGCCCGCCAGCACGTCGACGATATCCTGTCCTGCCAGCAGGAATACGGTCTGGCTGGCACCCTCGACCTGCACTGGACGGCGGTGACCTGCGTCCGCATCCTGTCTGCCTGCGGTGACCCGCGCGCCCGGACAATCCTTGAGCAAGCCCATACCCGTCTACAAGAGCAAGCCGCCCGTATCGACAAGCCGGAACTGCGCCGTTCCTTCCTGGAGGATGTGCCATCGCACCGCGAACTGGCCGAACTATACCGCCAGTTGACGTAAAGGGATGGCATTCCGCTCAGCAAGAGCAAAACAAAATAAAGTCTCGGCATCCAACGCCGAGACTTTTTCGTCCTTATGGAATTAAAGGGCTTCTGAAATTTCTCAGGCCGCAGCATTTGCCACGGTTTCGGGCACAGGCTGCGGTTCCATCTGCGCCATCCACCAGCGGGCAGCATCGGTGATTGCCCGGCGCGCCGGGCGGGGACGATAGCCCAGTTCGGATGCGGCGCGGGCATGGCTGATCTGCGAATTACTGCGCACCGCCGCCAGCGAATAAGGAGTGACGATGGGATCGTCGGCAAAGAACGGCAACACTTCCGCCGCCATGTCAGCCACCCAGCCAGGCAGGTGGACGCCTACATGCCAGCCGCCCGCCGTTTCCCAGATCGTCTCGGCCACCTCGCGGACCGTCAGCCGGTCACCGCCCAGGATATAAGTCGCGCCCCGGCGGCCCTTCCCGGCGGCCAGGATGAAGCCCTGCGCCACATCGCGCACATCCACGAAATCGTAAGCCCCATCCACGTAGAATTTGATGCCGGGGGTCAGGTTGTAGAGGACACCGCGGCCCGCCTCCGAACGCTGGAAATCGTACGGCCCTGTCACCGCCGTGGGGCAGACAAGCACCGCGTCCAATCCCTCCGCGGCGGCCTGCTGAACAGCCAGGCTGGCGGCGGCTTTCGAGCGGTCATACGCGCCGCGGGCGCAGGCCGGGTCGAAAGGCAGGGACTCGTCCACCGGGCCGGTTTCGGGGATGCGCATGGCATAGATGGAACTGGCATAGACCAGCTTGATGGGTTGGGAGTTGCAAATTGAATCTTGGTTATGCGCAGTTTGCCGGAGAGCGGCGAGCAGGTTGAGTGTCCCACCCAGATTGACGCGCTCCGTTTCCGGGTCCGGGCCGGATTCGATGCTGATGCGGGCAGCAAGGTGATAGACCACATCCACCCCATCCAGGGCGCGGACCAGGGACGCGGTGTCTGTCACGTCGCCGGGAACGAGGTCCACATCCAGGCCATGTAAGGCAACCGGCTCTTTGCCGGGGCGCACAAGCACCCGGACGCGTTGCCCGCGTTCGAGCAGTTGACGAACGAGTACGTTGCCGATGTGGCCGGTGGCGCCAGTGACGAGGTTCATGAAGGGCTCCTATGGTATCAGTAGGTATAACCCTTAATACGAAAACAGGTCACGCACGATGCATGACCTGTTTTTAGGATCAGCAGGGTGACGGTGACCACGTACCGGTAACAATATAAAAAATCCGGTCAATATTTAACCCGAATCAAAAAGGGATGGGCGTGAAAACCCATCCCTGCATGGAATCTGATCCAGCCTATTCCTTGGGCTTCCAGACTTTCCAGACGTTGCCCACCAGGTCGGGGCCGGGCTTGAGGGTCGGCTGGCCGGGTTCCCAGCCTGCCGGGCAGGCTTCGCTGCCCTTGCTGGCGCGCACATGCTGGTAGGCCTGAATCTGGCGGATGGACTCGGCAATCTTGCGTCCCACCGGAGGGGTGAGCACTTCCATGGCCTGAATCACGCCGTCGGGATCGATGATGAACCGGCCGCGCAGTTCCACGCCCAGGTTCTCGTCGTACACGCCGAAGATCTTGCCCACGTTCCCGGCGCTATCGGAGGCCATGTGGAAAGGCACCCCGCCTTCCACCATCTTGGAGAGTTCATTGTCATTCCACATCTTGTGGACGAAGACACTGTCCACGCTGACAGAGATCACTTCCACCCCCAGGGCTTGCAATTCCTTGTATTTGGCCGCGACCGCGGACACTTCGGTCGCTCAGACAAAGGTGAAGTCGCCGGGATAGAAACAGACCAGCACCCACTTGCCCAGGTAATCGGACAACTTGACGGTGCCGAATTTGCCCTGGTAATAGGCCGGGGCTTGGAAATCCGGGGCCTTTTGCCCCACACGCGCAGTCATGACATTAATCTCCTTCCGTTCAGTGAGTTCGACGGGCGCAGGCGGTTTCTCGCCCAGCACCGCGCCGGTGGGACGGGCACAGCCCGTTGCTTCGGCCATGCGCACCTCCTTTCGGGGATTGCCGATAATTCAATTTTACAACAAGCCATGAGGTTACGCGTCTTAAAAAAACAGAACAGTGACAAAATAACAACTAATATGTTATTTAAATTATTGATTATTTTCTATTTTCAACTATAATATTAGTTGAATCAAGGAGTATTTATGGCACAAGACAAAGCGCCCATGCCCAGACGGCAACGAAAAACTTCCGACTCGCCCTTTGCAGATGTCATCGCCCAGGATGATATCAACGTTGGCGAGCGGCTGCGCGAGATCCGTACCCATTTGGGCCTCTCGATCCGGGCGCTGGCCGAACAAAGCGGCCTGAACGTGAACACCCTCAGCCTGATCGAGAATGGACGCACCTCGCCCAGTGTGGGCACCCTCCAACAGCTGGCGCAAAGCCTGCAGATCCCGGTGACCGAGTTCTTCGAAACCGACCACGGCGACAAGAAGATCATCCACCAGA
>CAZRCR010000484.1:0-2785 GCA_964598615.1 uncultured Anaerolinea sp. | reverse complement strand
CGGTGAGAGCGGTCGTCGGATCGGCAGCGGTGCCTTCGGCAGCGCCGTTGCGGATGAGGACGATGGCGCTGTCCCAGTTCGACCACACGGAACCCATGGCGGGGATGTTCGGCATCATGGTGGCGTTGGCGCCGGCGGCGCTGATGGCGGCCAGATCAGGATCGCTGGATGCTTCGAGCACCGGGATGAAGGCCGAAGCGCGCTGACCGGCATCCTGCAGTTGCTGCATCACATCCTGGGTGGCGATGAAGTCCAAGAGGAAGGTCTGGGCCAGGAGAATGTTCGGGCTCTGGGCGTTGATGTAGATGCCCTGGGTGCCAGCGAACGGGGAACCCTCACCGGCAGGGCCGGAGGGGAAGTTGGTGATGGCGTAGGGAATGCCGGATTCGCGGATGCGGTTCAGTGCCCACGGGCCAGCCATGATGAAGGGGGCTTCACCGGTCTCGAACAGGGCGTGGTTGTTGGCCCAATCCCAGTCGGAGGGCAGGTCGCCATTGGCAACATGTTCCTGCAGCCAGGTGGCGGCGGCGATCATGCCGGCGTTGTCGACGCCAAGGTCCTGGTCGTTCCAGTCGCCATTGGCGTCTTTGCCGAAGATGTAGCCGCCGAAAGCGGTGTACAGCGGGTAAAGATCATAGGTGGTGCCGGTGACGGCCATGATGTAGGTCACTTTGCCTTCGGCCTTAAGGGCTTCGCCCATGCTCACAACCTCATCCCAGGTGGTGGGAGGAGTGGTAACTAGGTCGGTGTTGTAGAAGAAACCAAGGTTCTCGGTGGCATAGGGCATGCAGTACAGCACGCCGCCGATGGTGCAGGCTCCAACCGCGACGGGGTTGAAGAGGGAGGCTTTGTCGCCGAGGTCGATCGGGGCAAGCAGGCCGTTAGCAACCATGGTGCCAGCCTGATCGTGCGGCACGCCGAAGAGGATGTCGGGGCCTTCGCCAACCGGGGCAGCCAGCTGGAAGTCATCGCGCAGGGAGGACTTCAGCACGACAACCAGTTCCACATTGTAGGTTGCGAGCACCTGGGGGGCCAGCGCCTCGAGGATCGGGGCGCGGGTATCGTCGGCCCAGATGGTCAACGTACCGGCAGGTTCGACGGCAGCAGTGGTGGGGGCTTCGGTTGCATCTGTGGTCGGGGCCTCAGTGGCTTTGGGACCGCAGGCGGTCAGCAGCATGGACGCAAGGACCAAGATGCTGACGAGAACAAAAATCGTGCGTTTCATTATCTTCTCTCCTTATAGGGTTGAGTGATTTTGGAGCACTTGCCAAACACAAGCGCTTTTCCACATGAATAGAAGGGGCTTGCTAATTGGTAACTGGACTCTTGTGAGCCGTTGAGTCGGGCACCACCTCCTTTTGATCAGCAACTTGATGGAGTGCAAGGGTTAAGGCTTGAATGATGGCTCCCATGCTGGAGGAACGGCGTCCGAGCATGGCAGTTGTTATTCTTACAATTCTGGTCGCTGCAGGGAGACTGCGCCGCTGAACCGTTTGTCGCATCGGCTCGAGCAGGATATCGCCAGTCTGCGCTACGCCGCCGCCAATGATAATCATTCCGGGATTGAACATATTGACGAGCCCTGCAATGGCGCTGCCAATATGCCGTCCTGCACGTCCCAGAATTTGCTGGGCAAGCAGGTCGCCTCGACGGGCGGCTGAAGCAACATCCTTGGCGGTGATATTCTCTAATGGGCGGATTGCAGATAGTTGCGTCCGTTGTCCACTTTGGACAGCCTGCTGCGCTTGTAGAGCGATAGCGCGGCCTCCAGCGACTGCCTCAAGACAACCGTGGTTGCCGCAAGTACACAGTGGACCGTTTTCGTCTATGGTAAGGTGCCCAATTTCGCCGGCAGAGCCAGTGGCTCCGCGAAAAATCTGACCATCGATTAGCAACCCGGCTCCAATGCCGGTTCCTACTTTGATATAAACCAGGTTGCGCTCCCCGCGTCCCGCCCCTGATGCCCATTCGCCAAGAGCGCCCAGTTCCGCATCATTATTAACTGAAACTGGCCGGCCCCACATTTTTTCCAGGGTGTCTCGGATCGGATACCGATCCCATCCGGGCATGATGGGCGGAGCAACTACCATGCCAGCTTCGGTCACGATCGGACCCGGGACCCCGATGCCGATTGCCAGAACTTCGCCCAGGCTGATGCCTGCTTTGGAAAGCAATTCGCGGACCCGTTTATCGGCCTCATCCAAACAGGCTTCAGGACCATCCTGGATATTGATCGCCACTTCGGTCTCTTCCCGAATGCGGGCGGACAGATCGGCAACCAGCAGGCTGAGATGAGTAGCACCAAAGTCCACTCCAACTACGTAGCCGCGGCTGGGGTTGATCTCCAAAACAATGGGAGGACGTCCGTTGTTAACGATCCGGCTTTCTGCCTCGTGAATGATCCCGGTTGCCAGCAGGTCGTTGACGATCGTGGTGACCGCAGCCCGGCTCAAATCCATATGACGAGCGATTTCGACGCGCGAGATACCGCCTGGAGTGAAGCGAATCAGATCCAGGACGGTATGTTTGTTAATGTTCTTTACATTCTGAATAGGGGTGGGCCATAAATGACTATTCACGACTGGAAATCCAGAGAAAAAGTCGTTTCTTGACACGATAATATCTTGTTAATAATAGCATAACAAAAAACTTTGTCAAGTAAATTAACTAACTCATAACCTTAAAATATTCAGGGTGCGCTGTGTATACAGCGCACCCTGAATAGGTCGGACGGAATAGCGTAGTTCTAGCGGTTGACAGCAGCCCAACCGGCGTATTTGGCGGT
>CAZRCR010000483.1:0-2789 GCA_964598615.1 uncultured Anaerolinea sp. | reverse complement strand
TCGAGCATGTAGAGACCGGCCAGGATGCCGTCGCGTTCGGGGACGTTGCCGCGGAAGGCGTAGCCGCCGCTCTCTTCGCCGCCGATCAGGGCGTCGGTCTCGGTCATCTTGGGGGCCACGTATTTGAAGCCCACGCCGGTCTCGTGGACCGGGACGCCGTACATCTGGCCGAGCTTGTTCAACATGCCGGTGGTGGAGAGGGTCTTGACGATGTCGCCGCGCTGGCCGCGCACTTCGAGCAGGTAGTAGGCCAGCAGGGCATAGACCCGCAACTGGTTGACGAACTCGCCTTTTTCGTCGCCGATGCCGCAGCGGTCGGCGTCGCCGTCGGTGATGAGCAGGATGTCGGCGTGGTTATCGACGGTGGCTTTCAGGCCCACGTCGATGTTCGGGCGGATCGGTTCGGGACGCTTCATCTCGGGGAAGGACGGGTTGCGGTCGTTGTGGATCTCGATGATGCGGGTCTTGCCGCCGGAGAGCAGGCGCGGGAAGTAACCGGCGCCGTTGCCCCACATACAGTCCACCATCACGGTCAGACCGGCGTCCTTGATGGGCTGCAGGTCGATCAGTTTGTTGATGTGGTTGACGTAGGGGGTGTGGGCGTCGAACTTGACGATCTCGCCCGCTTTTTCGGCTTCGGCGTAGGATTTGCGCTTTACGTTTTCCATCTGATCGGGGATCAAGGCTTCGATGCGCAGCAGTCCATCCGGGTCGATCGCCCCGCCGGTCTCGTTGCGGACCTTGAAGCCGTTGTCCGTGGGCGGGTTGTGCGAGGCGGTGATATTGACCGCGCCGCAGGCGCCCTTGTTGACGACTGCAAAAGCGATGACCGGGGTGGGGGTGGCTCCGTCCGTCAGGTAGACCTTGAAGCCGTTGGCGGCCAGCACTTCGGCCACTGCCGCGGCGAAATGTTCGGAACTGAAGCGTTTGTCGTGCCCGACGATGATCCACTTCCCGGTGTTGCCTTTTTCAGCCATGTACGAGGCATAGCCCTGCGCGGCGCGCCGGACGTTGTCGAAGGTGTAGTCTTCGGCGATGACGCCGCGCCAGCCGTCGGTACCGAATTTAATTTGGAATGCCATTAGGTTACTCCTGTAAAAAAATGATGACTGAGGGATTATATCAGGTTGGGGTGGGCAAAAAAAGACCTGCCGTCCGTGGGGAGGCAGGTCGGTATCTTAGCTCTTCGCGCGGTACTTCATTTTCTTTTCCGCCACTAAAGATGATGGAGCGCGGTATTCCTGATCCATGCGCTCGCGCAGGAAAACCTTGATCAGCGACTGGTACGGCACATCTCGTTCGTTCGCCATCTGGCGCAGTTCGTCCAGCATGGACTCGGGCAGGCGCAGGGAAATGGCGCGTGTGGTGGGCTTCAGGTTGGGGAAAACGGCGCGGCGGGCTTGCGACCAGTCCACGTAATCGGTGGAGTCGTGGGTGGCCCAGAACTTGCGCTCTTCGTCTTCGGTTTGGAAGTCAGGAACCGGATTGGTCATAGATGCCTCGTTCTTTCTCACTCATGTCACGTGCCGAGATGACACGTATCTTTTCATCTCTGACAGTAAAAGCGATGAAGATCAGCCTGCCTGCGTTGGTCTGCCCGAGGGCAAGGTAACGCGTTTCGGCTTCGGATCGTCCGGGGGAATCGCCGAACAGCAGGGGCAGGTTGAAGAACATTTCCTCGCATTCCCCGCTGGAGACGCGGTGTTTCATCCAGTTCTTTTCGCGGTTGCCTGCGTCCCAATCGAAGCCGGTGATTTGGTTCAAATCGACCACTTTTGTATATTACTGCAATATACAGGAAAAATCAAGATGGAATTCCCCACCAGGAACCATAATTAAAACTTGCTCTCGCTGCCGTACCCTTTTAAGGCATGTTACTCAGCGGCGGGGACGCCGCCTGGAGCGGGGCTGTGCCAGGCACTCCCAATGAATATGGCTGTCAACTTGCGACGGTCAGCGCTTTTTCATAAACCGTGTCGCGCTTGACTTCCTGGAACCCGCAGCTTTCATACAACCGGTAATTCGCCAGGTTCTCCCCGCTGCAAACGAGGGCCGATTCCTTCATCCCGGCCTCGCGCTGGGCTTTCAAACTGCGGGCGATCAAGGCCGTAGCCACCCCGCGCTTCCGCCAGGCTGGGACGGTGCTGATCCCTTCGGTGTAGCCGCGCAGGATGCCCAATTGTTTATTCTCAGCGTGGAAGATATAGGTCATCACGCTGCCTGCCACTTTCCCGGTCTTGATATCCCATGCCACCTGCCACAAATCAGGCTGGAAGTTCGGGCTGTTCCTGAAATCTTCCGGGATGATCCCGGTGGGTGGCGGCCCGCCTTCTGGAACGTAGGCTTCCTCGACCGCATACCAGATGGCGGAAAAGTCTTCAGGCCGCGCCGGGCGGACTTCCAGACCCGCGGGCAGGGGTGTATCGGGGATGTTTTCCAGGTCGGGGCGGACCATCAGTACCCAACTTTCCTTGACTCGATAACCTGCCTGACGCGCCAACGCATGCAACCCGACCTTGAAATGTGTGGCATTGATGTGCAGGAAGCCGGGCGCCGGGGATGGCTGTTCCCCGTCAATGACCCGGGCACGCTCTTCCAGCCAGGTCAGCAGGGCCTGCCCAATGCCAGCGCGCCGAAATTCAGGCAGGATGTAAGCGCTCAAGGTATAAGTCCGGCGGGCGGATTCATCGAGTTCCCAGCGCGACCGTCCGAAAGCAACTTCCCGTCCATCCAGTTCCGCAATGACCAGGTCGCGCAGGATATCGAAGTTCGGAGAATGGCGAAGATTC